>JAUILF010000168.1 GCA_030433135.1 Bacteroidia bacterium
CGCGAAAGCGGGTGGGTAGGCCATGGTCACCATCATAGCCTGTCCCGCCAAAGGCGGGAGTGAGAATCAAAAAGTGCTTATGTGCCCGTATTTGCAGCATATTTGGCTCGTAATAGGAATTCTAATGCATATTCCCGGTTAAACCTCAATCTCTCAAGAGATCGGGTCTACGTTCACGGGTGCGTTTTTCAGCCTGTTCTTCACGCCAGGCATCAATAGCTGCTTCATTCCCCGTCATCAGAATATCAGGTACTTTCCAGCCCTTGAATTCAGCCGGTCTCGTATAGACCGGAGGTGCCAATATCCCATCCTGAAAACTGTCAAACAAGGCAGAGGTCTCGTCATTGAGCACACCCGGAATGAGTCGCCCCACAGCATCAATGACCACCGCGGCCGCCAACTCCCCCCCTGATAACACATAATCCCCGATGGAGAGCTCCAACGTAACCAGATGCTCTCTGATTCTTTCATCAATACCCTTGTAATGTCCACAAATAATGAGTATCTGTCCCTTCAATGAAAGCTGATTGGCTTTGGCCTGAGTAAAGGGCAGACCATCGGGAGTCATGAAAATGATTTCATCATAGGCTCTGTCCGATTGCAATTCAGTGATAGCATTGTACAAGGGCTCAACCATCATCACCATACCGGCACCACCTCCGTATTGGTAGTCATCAATCTGATGATGTTTGCCCAACCCATACTCACGCAGATCGATGACCTGCACGTGAAGCAAGTTACGCTTACTCGCTCTCTCCAGGATGGAATGACTGAAAGGCCCTTCTAACAATCCGGGTACAGCACATAGCACATCAATCTCCATCATACTATTTTTCCTGCCGGGCTTCTGCGTAATATTGGTAGAAGAAGGGTATGGTTCTGATTCCCTGGTAGAAATTGAATAACCCGTAATGTTCATTAGGAGAATGCAGATCATCCGAATCCAGTCCAAATCCCATCAGGACCACTTTGGCACCAAGGACCTCCTCAAATAAAGACACAATCGGAATACTCCCTCCTCCCCTCACCGGTATGGGCTCCTTTCCGAAAGTCTCCTGCATAGCTTTGGCTGCAGCTTGGTACTCAGTACTGTCCGTTGGTGTGACTGCAGGCTCTCCTCCATGATGCGGTGTCACTTTGACTTTTACCGAGTCAGGGGCAATATCCTGAAAGTGCCTGGTGAATAACTCCGTAATCTCTTCGGAATCCTGATCAGGCACCAGCCTCATGCTGATCTTGGCATATGCTTTTGATGGAAGAACTGTTTTGGCACCCTCTCCCGTATATCCTCCCCATATACCATTTACATCAAGGGTGGGCCGAATGGATGTTCTTTCCAGGGTGGTGTAACCTGCCTCACCCATCAGATCTTTGATACCCAGCTCCTCCATGTATTTTTGTTCATTGTATGGTGCCTTATTCATGGCTTCTCGTTCTTCATCACTGAGGTCAGCCACCTTGTCATAGAATCCCGGTATGGTGATTCTCTGGTTTTCATCCTGTAAGGAGGCAATCATTTTAGCCAGGACATTGATGGGATTGGCCACAGCACCACCGTACACCCCGGAATGCAAATCGCGATCAGGCCCGGTGACTTCCACCTCCACATAACTCAATCCCCGCAAACCGGTAGTGATACTGGGATGCTCATTACTAAGTATGGCAGTATCCGAAATCAACACCACATCACTGGCGAGCATCACTTTTTTGTCCCTGCAGAACGTTTCCAGGTTCTTCGACCCTACCTCTTCTTCCCCTTCGAATATGAACTTTATGTTGCAGGGAATTTGTCTCGATCTGGCCATGCTTTCAAAGGCCTTGATGTGCATAAATAATTGTCCTTTATCATCACAGGCACCTCTGGCAAAAACAGCTCCTTCAGGATGAATTTTCGTATTGCGGATTTGCGGCTCAAATGGTGGCGAATCCCAGAGTTCAACGGGATCCGGTGGCTGTACATCATAGTGACCATAGACCAGAACCGTAGGCAACTCCGGATCAAGTTCATAATGTCCGTATACGATCGGATGTCCTTCCGTTTCAAAGATCTTAGCCGATGTCACACCGGCCTCAATTAAATGATCCTTGACAGATCTCGCAGCATGAAGCACATCACTCTTGTGTGAAGGATCGGCGCTCACAGACGGGATTTTCAAAAGCTCAATAAGTTCATCCAGAAAGCGCTCTTTGTGAGCCTCAATATATTTTTGTGTTGTTTCCATAAGTGTTTAGAGTATGTCCTTGGTTATTATATCTTTATTTGCATTTATATAAAGTGTTGCTTTAATAGCATTATACACTTTTCCGAATCGATCTTTCTGTGTAGCACCCCCTTATGAGCAAACGAAATTTCACCGGTCTCTTCCGACACAATGAACACTGCTGCTTCAGAGTTCTCAGTTGCTCCCAATCCTGCTCGATGCCGCAACCCCACCTCCGTCGGAAGATTAGCATTTGACGACACCGGCAATATACAACTTACAGCATGAATTTTGGCTCCGTGAATTACCATGGCACCATCGTGCAATGGGCTCTTTCTCTGAAAAATACTGATGATGAGTTCCTCACTGATTTCAGCATCGATGACCTTCCCTGATTGCTCAAACCCCTCGGTGGTCAGGTTATTCAAAATAACAATAAGTGCTCCGGTTTTCGCATATGCCAGCTTATCAATCGCAGTCTGAATTTGCTCTATCTGGACGTCCCTGTCCTTCGAAAAGGTAGCCTTGAAATAGCGCTTGAAAAAACCGGTCCGGCCTCTTAATGTCGTGTTGCCCAGGTAAATCAGAAACCTCCTGATTTCCGGTTGAAAAATGATAATCAGGGCAATGAAACCCACACTGATAAACTGTCCCAGGATTTCGGAAAGCAGCGGCATATCCAGGATACCGACCAACCCCCAGAGGACGTAAAGCAATATGACACCAATGACAATATTAAAGGCAATACTACCCCGAAGTAACCTGTAGATGCTATACAACAGAAAGGCGACAACCAGGATGTCAAGCACATCCCAGATGCGAACAGGTAAAAAACCGATATCTATCAGAGGAATCAGGAATCCATGTTTTTATAGGCGATACTTTCTTGCAGATTATATAGCATAAAGCTAAGCATATCTGCACTTTCTTCTATGAGCTTGCTTGTCGGTTTGCCTGCGCCATGTCCCGCACTTTCCTCGATTCTTATCAGAACCGGGCTATCACCCTGCTGATGCTCCTGCAGGGTAGCTGCAAACTTGAATGAGTGTGCGGGAACAACACGGTCATCGTGATCAGCTGTCATCACCAGGGTGGAAGGATATGCCACGTTCCGAACATTGTGAAGTGGTGAGTACTTTATCAGGTAATCAAAAGCGTCAGGATTGTCGCTCCTGCCATAATCCTCCGCCCAGGCCCATCCAATGGTAAATTGATGATATCGCAGCATGTCCAACACCCCGACCCTGGGAATGGCCACACTAAACAAATCCGGACGCTGGGTCATACATGCCCCCACCAGGAGACCACCATTAGAACCACCCATGATGGCCAGTTTCTCTGAACTGGTGTACTTTTCGGCAATCAGATACTCAGCTGCAGCAATAAAATCATCAAACACATTTTGCTTTCTTTCCTTGGTGCCCGCCTTATGCCACTCCTTTCCGTACTCCCCACCTCCTCTCAAATTGGGCACGGCATAGATACCATCATTCTCCAGGAGTATCAGATTAGTGATGCTAAAGGAAGGTGAAAGGCTGATATTAAAACCTCCGTAGCCATAAAGCAACGCGGGTCGATCACCTGTCTTGGCCAGATTTTTCTTACTCGTGATAAACATAGATACTTCTGTACCATCTTTACTGTTATAGAAGACCTGCTGCGTCTGATATGACTCCGGATCAAAATCAAGCTGAGGTTTTTTGAACACTTTGCTTTCCAGCGTTTTCACATCCAGGGAAAAAATAGTAGTTGGGTAGGTGTAACTGGTGAAAGAATAGAATGCAAGGTCATCATCCATGCTGCCTCTGATCTGCGAAACGGAGCCCAAAGTGGGCAAGGTAAGTTCGTCGATATAATTCCCCTCCATATCATAAACCAGCACGGCACTGCTTGCCTTTCTCAAGTACTCGGCAAAGATTCTGCCTCCCAGGAGATGCACCCCCACCAATACATTTTCCTGCTCCGGGAGGATTGTATTTTCCTGCATGTCGTTGTTCCAATCAATGGCTATCAACTTTCCTCTTGATGCACCCTCCGTGGTCTTTACATAAATAACATTCTCCTGGTTACCCACCACTTCAACATCAAAGTCGAAGGAGTTAGTGACGGTCCTAAATTCACTTTTCTGGTCCAGGTTCTTAATATGTAGTTGATTCCCGCTGCTCGATTCACTCTCAGACACATAAAGAAATCGCTCATCTTCGGTAGTACCTGCAAAGAAGAGACGAGATGGGTTTTCGGAATCCTGCTTGATCAACAGATCTGCATCCTGTGAAGTCCCCATCTTGTGATAGTACAACTTGTGATACTGATTCTGGCCCGCCAGTTCACTACCCTGCGAGGGCTCGGGAAAGCGGCTGTAATAAAAACCGTCCCCATCCCAGGCAACCGAAGAGAACTTGACCCATGAGATCTCATCTTTCAGATCCTTCCCCGACTGCAGATCTCTCACTCTAATTGTCTGCCAGTCAGATCCGGCATCCGAAATGACATAAGCAAGCCTTTGACCGTCTTGATCAAAAGCAATGGATGACAATGCAACCGTCCCATCTTCCGAAAACTCATTGGGATCCAGGACTACCTTTCCATCACCCTCCAGTGACTCCTGACCGTAAAGGACACTTTGGTTCTGCAAACCACTATTGTGGAAGTAATAGTACTTCTCACCTTTTCGAAAAGGTGAGCCATATTTTTCATAATTCCACAACTCTGACAATCTCTTTTCTACCTCCTTCCGAAAAGGAATTTGCTCCAGATAATCACCAGTCACAGCATTCTGTCGCTTAACCCAATCTGAGGTTTCTTCGGACCGGTCATCTTCCAACCATCGATAGGGATCATCCACCTCTGTTCCGTGATAATTGTCGGCGACACTGTCTTTTCTACTTTCCGGATATTCTACCATGATTTTTCTAAAAGAATCATCCTTTCTTTCCAATTCGACATTACACGAAAACAAAAAGATGAGTGATATAATAATACATTGAAGTTGTTTCATAATCATTGTTAACACTATTACAGTGACTTACGATTTGCCAATAATAGCTTATTTTTAATCTTGCAATATTACCCATTTATCCCATTTTGATGTTGAATTATGAAATCGAAACCCCCGTTTATCCCACATCACGCCGGGCTTGTCCTGGCGTTAGCCCTCATCGTGCTGGCTCCCGGCTCGGTGAATGCTCAAAAAGTTGTAACCAATGACCAGGGAGAGAAAATTGTTCAGTTTCCGGATGGATCCTGGCGATATTATGAGCTGAGTGATTCAGCCCTGCTGGCTCCCACATCCCTGATCGTTCCTTATCAGGGTGAAGACGTCTACAATTATCGTACTTTCCAGAGGTACACCGCAGCTGCTGTTCGTAATGAAGCCAATCTGATGAATCTGGTGAGTACAACTCAAGCCCAGTATGATGAACTCAAGGATAATGTATATGCAGCCGAGATGTCGGGTGATACCGCATTGGCAGAACAGCGAAGAAAGGAGGCAGATCAGTTGGAAAACACGTTGCAGGAAGAAAGGAAAGCCCTGGCTCAATCCCGCAAGATGATCCGTAAAATCCTGAAGATAGGCAAGAGCGAAAAGTATCACAAATTGGCTAAGCTAGAAGTCCCTGGTCTTGATGATATGGACAAGTCACTGCATGCATTGGGGACCAGTTCCTCTATCCCATCAGAAGGTACTCCTGCAGAATATACGATTAGGGAGGCCGGACTAAACACCACGTTCTCTGCTGAGCAAGAGACCGAAAGGTTGAACGGACTTGATCTCACACCAAAAGTCGCCTGGTCCTCTCGCCCACAAATGGTATACGACTACAAGTGTAACTTCAGCTTCGAAGGAAATGACCCAATGAATGGTCAGGAAAGGAAGGAATTGGACGAGGAACTACTGCTGACTCATACTGATGACAAACTCAAGCCTTATCTCCACAACAGGCCCTATCTATCGTGTTCTGCCAGCCTGTCCAGCGTTGATGGCGGTTTCAGATATCTTACCCTGACCTTCGAAATCACGTCAAGATCAGCTCGTCAGGAGTATGGATATATACCCAAAGGGAGTTTGCTCAACCTCAAACTCATGAATGGCAAGACGGTATCCTTGTTTGCACAAGGTGAAAATCACGGTACACTGGATGCAAAGAATGCTACGACCACGTACCGGGTCAAGTATCCTATTGATTACCAGAAGGAAAAACTGCTGTTTAAAAGCGAAGTAGACAAAATGCGGATCATCTGGTCCACGGGATACGAAGTATATGATGTCCACAACATAGACCTTATCAAGAATCAATTGGTCTGCCTGAACAACTAAATCCGTAAGATGCTGGGATTAAAACTGGCCACTGACCCCAGGTGGGTTAACCTGGCGGAAAAAAGCCTTGAAGAAATATTAACAGATCACGCCTATTGCGAGCAAAAGGCTGCTACCTCATGTATATCCTTAATCCAACAGTACCCGGACAAGGAACGTCTGGTAGAAGAAGTAGCTCCGGTGGTTAGCGAAGAATGGGGGCACTTCCGGCAGGTACTTGCAGAATTAAAGAAAAGGAACCTCAATCTAGGCAGACAGCGAAAAGACGAGTATGTTAATCAGCTGATGCATCTGCAAAAGAAAGGGGGCAGCAGAGATGATCGACTATTGGAAAAACTGCTGACCTGCGCACTCATAGAAGCACGCAGCTGCGAAAGGTTTCGACTGCTTTCGTTACATATCAAAGAAGATGAACTCAAGGAGTTCTATCACAAATTCATGGTCTCTGAGGCAGGTCATTACCGGATGTTTCTTGATCTGGCGAGGTTTTATTGTGGAGAAGAAGCTGCCAATAAAAGGTGGGCAGAATACCTCGAAGGAGAGACCAAAATCATGAAAAACCTGGAGATGAGAGGTGACCGCATGCATTGAGTGGTGTTGTGGTGAAAAGCAATTCCGTGAAATCCCAATAATCAGTGAGCATCCGTGATTCCGACAGTTAGCCCTTTTACCACTAAGGCCACTAAGTTTCTTTTTTTAAGAAGTGCACTAAGAAAAACCTGAATACCTCTGCGACCTCTGCGAGACCAAAGGTGTTGTGGTATTGTGGTATTGTGGTGTTGTGGTCTCTGGTTTTATGGTCAAATCGGTAAAATGATCACCTTAGTTAAGAAACCCGGGATGGTTTTTTTGACGGTCCATTGATCCATCATGAAATACAATCTCAATAACTTTGAAACCTACTCTGCGAACTTTGCGTGGACTACTGCTCAATTCATGAAGACCAATTAACCTTCGCGATCTCTGCGTGAACCGTGTCGAGCCGCTGCGGGAAGGTACCTGAGGACTGTGGGCTGCTGGCTATGTACTGCGAACTGTCCTTCCGTGGCAAAGTCAGAATCACAGATTCGCACCGATTATCGCGGTTACTGGATTTTTAGACGGGATAAGCTTCGGCTAGTGATACACTCGAACTCTGCAAACCTTGCGTGGACTACTGCTCAATTCATGAAGACCAATTAACCTTCGCGACCTTTGTATGAACCTCTCCATTTTGAATCAAATATGTCACCTTAGTGCACTTTGAACTTTACTAAAATCTAAGTGCCCTTAGTGGTTTAACCGGGAATATCCGGGAATATTCATTAGAATTCCTATTGCGAGCCAAATATGCTGCAAATACGGGCACATAAGCACTTTTTGATTCTCACTCCCGCCTTTGGCGGGACAGGCTATGATAGTGACCATGTTTCCGAGTCAAAAAGTCCTTGGAGCGCCCCGTCTTTATTGCTTATTTGACTCTCATTACGTAATCCCAATGCATAATCCCGGTTTAACTGCTACTCAGACACTTTTCGAAGCATATCATTTTCCAGTACTACTACGTAGGCTGCACCAAATCCCACCTTGTGAGCCTTGTCAGCAGCCATCCTGGCAGCAGTCAGACTGTCGAAACCTTCAAGTAACATGACGGTCCAGTCTCCTTTCTGCAACTCCTTCAACTTGCCCAACCCCTCCACTTTATCACTTTCAAAAAGATCCGGATTTTGATAGGTAGCCAGTCGGACCATGTAGTTCTGTGCATGAACAAGCTGCTCATTGGCAGGGTCATTGGATGCTACATACTGGGAAAGAAAAGCATCTTCAAAACCCTTGACCGACCTGACTTTTGCCAAGGTATTTTCGGCGGTTTTTCGATCGAAGAACTTACCAACCTTTAGTTTCTCGATAGTGCCATCCTCCTCTATAAACAACTCACCAAAGTCACCAAGAATATCTTCATATTCATTCAGCTTAATCGATCCAGCCCTTTTTGACAACACCTGGACGCTGTAATAATTGGCAGCTGCAGTTCCCGAACGGGATTTTTGATTAACCGCAATTTCCGAACCCAGCCCGTTGTGCTGTCTCACACTCCTGGCAGGTTGCAACAGTATACTCTTGAGTGTATTGGGGTTGACCTTCTCGCCTGTGGATATGGTCCTTCTCAATACATGATAGTCGGGACGTCTGATGGTAAGCTGATAAGTATTATTTGGTTCCAGATATAATGAAAATTCACCCCTGATATTAGACTCAGCCCTTTGAATTTGGCCATCCTGGGCTATGAGCTCCACCTTAGCCTTATCCAGATAGAGATATTGAGACATGCTATCTTTGAGCGTACCGTGAAAATAGTTGGCTGATCGACTTAAGAATACGTTGAACGTCTTATCATCACCATCGATCGTACTATGGTCAATGAGTAAATCAAGATTGGCATATCCCAGTTTTCCGATGCGGACGTAACATGAAAAGCCATCTGTTGTTTCCATCGAAAAAACTCCTTCCTGGTTACTGCGATAAACCGGATGTCCGCAGGAGGTAAAATCAATGGTAAAATGCGGCACAGACTTCATGGTCCTCATATCCATCACCTTGATAGAGACCGTCTTTGAAACCAACTCAGGGCCGGAGGCCAGACCCTGACCGTCCTCTTGCATCAGGGCCTCATCGATACTGGCCTGTTGTCCCACCACATTAAGGGACATGATGAGAAAAAAAATAAGTGCTTCGGCTCGCATTTTATCAAACATAAACATTATTCTCATACTAACATATAATGGATAAAATTAATATAAAACACACAGGTTTCCAATTAATAACGTTTATAAAGTACAGAACATGTTTAAATCACACATCAAAAAGTGCTCCAATTGGCATTCACTGTTGCACGAGGAATGTAATACCTGTATTAGAGAACGCAGTTAGTGGGGTTCTCGGAGCAATGACAAGCCCGAAAGAAGATGTAGGCCCAAAAAGTTTTACATTGCTTATTTTGGGTTAAATTAGATCCTTTAAATCGAACAATCACAATTCCTTACATATGTTAAAGAAGTTTTTACTGTTGATTCTTCTTGTTTCTTGTTGCTCACTGGGACACCTACTTGCACAACAACTGGACTATCGGCAGGGAGAAGTCATCTTTTGCCTGCACAAGGATGCCGATTTGGCTGAAGTTATCAGCCGGCATGACCAGCACACCTCCAGATCAACTCAATTCAAGGTTGAGAGATGTCTTTCCAATTATCTGAACATTTGGAAGGGGTCCTTCGACTATACCAGAATTCACGAGAAGAAATTTGTTCAAGCGCTTGCCTCAGATCCGGATATTGTGATTGCCCAGTTAAATCATTTTCTCTCCAGGAGGTCTATTCCCAATGACCCGCTATTGGACAACCAATGGCAATGGATCAACATGGGGGTCAATGGGATCGAAGATGCCGATATCGACGCTGACGAGGCCTGGGATCTCAGCACCGGAGGATTAACTATCCATGGAGACACCATCGTGGTGGCTTCTATCGATGTAGGTGTTGACTATGCGCACCAGGATCTGCGGGATAACCTCTGGACCAATTCCGGTGAAATTCCCGGCAACCGGGTTGATGATGATGAGAATGGATATGTGGATGACTATATGGGTTGGAATGTCCTGCTCGAAAACGATAACATCGAACCCGAATTATTTGCCGGAGGAATTCCGGAGACACATGGAACTGAAATTTTCGGAATTGTTGGTGCGGTTGGAAATAATGATGAAGGTGTTACCGGTGTCAACTGGAATGTAAAGGTGATGAATATCTTTTTTAACTCCGACCTCAACGAAGCCGATATGATCGGTGCCTATGCATACATTCTGGATCAGCGCAGGCTATACAATGAAACAGGAGGGGAAAAAGGCGCCTATGTAGTGGCCACCAATTTGTCTTATGGTGATGAAGAGCTAACTCCTGATGACACTCCGATATGGTGCAGTTTCTATGATAGCCTGGGTGCCCAGGGTATTATTAATTGTATCGCCACGTCCAACAATCCACTTAACCTGGACACGTTACAGGATGTTCCTTCTTCCTGTAGTAGCGAATTTATGCTGGCAGTGACGGCTTCGGATGAAAATGATGAACGAACTTTTGCTGCATATGGAAAAAATGATATTGACCTGGCTGCTCCGGGCGATCAGGTGTACACCACTTCGATTCCGGACTATGGGTTTGTCCAGGGTACTTCCTATGCAGCCCCCATGGTGGCCGGTGCCATTGGAATGATGTATGCTTCACCCTGCGGCGACCTTAGCGCACTCAGCAAAGCCGATCCGGCAGCTGCAGCACGCATGGCTAGAGATCTCATACTAAACGGTGTAGATAAATTGGATCATTTAGAAAACGAGGTTGCCTCGGGAGGAAGACTTAACGTAAACAATGCCTTGCTCGAAACCATGAATACCTGCACTTCGTGTATCGCTGCTTTTGGTCACGAGGTTGAAGCCGGCAGAGACAATGCCGTTATCTCATGGTCTGTCTCTGACAGTGTCTCACAGACAACTTTGCAATACCGCTTACTATCAGACACGACCTGGACCACTATGGAAGATGTTCAGTCACCGGTGACGGTGGAAGGGTTGTCATCATGTACTGAATACGCATATCAATTGATTACGACCTGTCTGGACGAAACTTCGATAACCACTAACATCCTGGGCTTCGAGACAAACTTCTGTTGTGAGGAGCCTGGTGATGTGGTCGCCACGATGCTTTCTGCAGATGGTGCACAATTGACCTGGGACACCATTTTGGCTGCCGAGGACTACCTCGTTCGCTGGACGTTGGATGGTGACAGTCTTGCATGGGATAGCATCCTGATAGATCAACCTGCATACCAACTGACTGGTTTGAGAGAATGTTCTGAATACCTGATCCAGGTACAGACACTGTGTATGGACGGTGGGGTGGAATTTGGAGATACGACCAATCTCAGAACCCTGGGTTGTGGTGCCTGCCTGGATTCCACCTACTGCGTGCCCACAATTAATGCTACCGGTGACGAATGGATCGAACAGGTAACTTTTCACACGTTGGATAATATATCCGGCTACAACCAGGGATACGGTGACTTTGGCGGTGAATTCAGCACAACACTTAAGCAAGGTAATAGTTATCCTCTGGTGATCACACCGGGCTTTGTGGACACTACTATGGAAGAGTTTTTCTTTGTCTGGATGGATTACAACCAGGATGGCGTTTTTGACAATGACACAGAACTGATTCACTCCGCAGACACCGCTCACGTGGGCACGCTTACCACGAATGTGCGCATACCCACTACTTCAGCAGAAGGATTGACCAGAATGCGAATACTGCTTCTCTATGAGCCTGTGGATGATGTGGTTACACCATGTGGAACAGAAGTAGACCTGGGAGAGATGGAAGACTACTGTATTGAAATTGTTTTCGACTCTCTGTTGTGCCCGCCGCCCGAAAATGTAGATACCATTAATTTCATGGGAACATCGACGGACATTACCTGGGAGAAAGTGGACTCGGCCATCGCCTATACCATTCGATACAGAAAGGTGGGAGACGAAGAATGGGAGGAGGCTGCCGACACAGCTAATCAATACTCGCTTTCCGAGCTTGAAGAGTGTAGTGAATATGAAGTGCAGGTACAAGCTGTTTGCGCTGCAGACACCTCTGGGTATACCGAATCTTTTGTATTCGCTACTCAATGTGAAACCAATATTGACGAACTGGCTCCGGACATCACAGTAAAGGTTTTTCCCAATCCTTTTGTGGATTACCTGACCATAGATATTGATACAGGAGAAGCTTTAGTAGGACAAATGGAGCTGATCCAACTGGATGGACGCAGGATCTGGCATCAAAATTTGGGGTCAATTACAGGGAATCAGCGATTTGATGTGCATCAGGCAGGTAATCTCATTCCTGGAATCTACTTACTGAAACTAAACACTTCCCGGGGAACCATGGTAAGAAAACTGATCAAGCAATAGTTTTCTGTATCATGTTATATTGAATTAAAAGGAATTGATGTTGAAAAGAAAGACAATTGGCCTGGGCCTCAAGGGTATGGCCATGGGGATGGCAGAGGTAGTACCAGGAGTTTCGGGAGGAACTATCGCCTTCATCACCGGTATTTATGTTAGGCTTATTGATGCCATCAAGAGAGTGAGTGGCATTCCGCTGGGTAGACTGAGGCAATATGGCTTGAAGGACACCTGGGCGTATATTGATGGGAATTTTTTAGTAGCCCTGCTAGTTGGAATGGCCGCTGGAATACTGATTGGTGTTTTTGGTATATCCTATCTTCTTGAACACTATCCACCCCTCATCTGGGGTTTTTTCTTCGGGTTGATTATTGGTTCGGTATTCTTTATTG
>JAUILF010000169.1 GCA_030433135.1 Bacteroidia bacterium
GTTTCTGATACCATGACCACCCTGCAACCGGGGCAGGTAGTTGTCAAAGTAGATCCGGAGTACTTCCGACCGACAGAGGTAGACCTCCTCATCGGAGATCCCACCAAAGCCCGCGAAAAACTAGGCTGGAAAGCCAAATATTCTCTCGACGAGCTGGTGGAAGAAATGGTCTCCAGTGACCTGGAGATCTTCCGTCGTGATCAGACCTTGCGAGATGCAGGATTCACTATCAAAAATGAATTCGAGTGATTTCTCGCAGAGACCGCTAATTAGCTGGTTGGCCAGTTAGCTAGTTGGCTTTTGTGAGTGCCATGATCAACTAAGTCAACGAAAAAACTTTGAGGGATTTTCGAAAATTAGAGATCTGGAAAGTAGCGATGGAATTAGTTGTCGAGGTTTACGACATCACCGACCGTTTTCCGGATAGGGAAAAATTTGTCCTGTCTTCTCAGATACGAAGGTGTGCTATTTACATTCCGTCCAATATAGCCGAGGGGTGTAGAGGGTCAAAAAAGGAGTTAAATCAATTCTTAAACATTGCTATGGGATCTTCCTTTGAGCTCGAAACCCAAACTGAGATCGCGTTTAAACAGAATTACATTGATGCAGAACTTTATGCAAACTTCATCAAGGAATTAAATTTGTTACAGAGAAGAATTAACTCATTTAGAGTAAAGATAAATGACTAAACCCAGCCAACAAGCCAACCAGCCAATAAGCCAACATGCCAAAATATACATCGCCGGTCATCGAGGAATGGTGGGATCCGCTATCAGACGGAAACTGGAAGCCGAGGGATTTGAAAACCTCATTTTCCGAAACTCCAGGGAGCTGGATCTGCGGGATCAGGCGGCAGTAGATACCTTCTTCGCAGCGGAAAAGCCGGAATATGTTTTCCTGGCAGCAGCCAAAGTGGGAGGAATTATGGCCAACAACATCTACCGGGCTGAATTCCTTTATGACAACCTGATGATTGAGGCTAATATCATCCATGCTGCACATAAGAACGAGGTGGAAAAATTGCTTTTCCTTGGATCTTCTTGTATTTATCCCAAGATGGCACCGCAACCTTTGAAGGAGGATGCCTTACTCACCGGTCCGCTGGAACCTACTAACGAACCCTATGCAATTGCCAAGATAGCAGGGATCAAGCTCTGCGATGCATATCGAACGCAATATGGAAGCAAGTTTATCTCGGCCATGCCGACCAATCTGTATGGTCCGAATGACAATTATGACCTCAAGACTTCACACGTTTTGCCGGCACTGATTCGCAAGTTTCATGAAGCCAGGAAAAATAAGACCCCTGAAGTGGTGATGTGGGGCACCGGGAAACCGAAAAGAGAATTTTTGCATGTGGATGATCTGGCTGATGCCTGTTTCTTCCTCATGAATGAATATGACGAGCCCGGCTTTGTCAATGTGGGTGTAGGTGATGATGTGTCTATCCTCGAGCTGGCTCAGATGATTAGTAATATCGTGGGCTATGAGGGCAAGATCACTCACGACCTCAGCAAACCGGATGGCACGCCCCGCAAGCTCATGGATGTCTCCAAACTGACTGCGATGGGCTGGAGTGCCAGTATTTCTCTGGAGGATGGTATACGAAGGGTTTATGAAGGGTGTAAAGGACTGGACTGGTACTAGACCAGACAGAGGCTGGTAAACCGGTTGTCGGTTGTCGGTAGCTGGATGCCGGGGGCATTGGGTTTTGGGCGTTAGGCCATGGGCCATGGGCATTGGGAATTAGGTGTTGGGTCTTGTTGAACATCAACCTCTCACTTGCAAAGCCAGCGGGCAGACTCCCCTTTAGGGGCTGGGGGTGCGCAGAGCAATATAGTTTGTGAGTATATTGGCTTCCACACCCACACTCCAACCTACACCATCCTTTGGTGGTAAGCAGAGCAAATTGAATCCAGGTTATGGGTTTAAAAGTCAATTTTGAGTGTAAATCCTAACATCCCAAAAATCTTACTCATCCTAATTCTGACAGGAAGGCTAATTGGCCATTCGGCTCGTTTGCTGCTAGCAGAGAAAAGATCGTGTCTATCCTGAACATCTTGTAATCGTGTTCAGAAGGGGTCTGTTGGCTATTGAGATAAGATTTCTTGAAAAATAGGTACGTGAGATTCCACCCCCTGACCCCCTCAAGGGGGACAATTATTTGTATATCAATGTGTTACATGTGAAATTGAATACATCCTACTCATCCTAATTCTGACAGATGGGGCATTAGGTTTCGGACGAAATAAGCCCAACTACCCAAGACCCATTGCCCAATGCCTCTATCCGCCCAAACTCAAACTCAATCCACTTCTATACTGTTCTCATATTGAAACAAAACTATTGAGATGAAAAACCACAACTACATAGTCATCATGGCCGGAGGAATCGGGTCCCGTTTTTGGCCGGCGAGCAGAGAATCACGACCTAAGCAATTTCTGGATATCCTGGGTATAGGAAAATCGCTGCTGCGGTTGACCTACGAAAGATCGGTAAAGATTGTTCCGTCAGAGAATATATACATCGTCACCAATGAGCGATATCGCGACCAGGTGAAGAAGCATTTACCCGAACTGACACATGATCAAATACTGGGTGAACCTTCTATGAATAACACGGCCCCTTGTGTAGCTTATAGCGCTTTTAAACTGGCGGCACTGGATGAGAAAGCCAATTTGTTGGTGGCCCCTTCTGATCACTACATCCACGACGTTGAAGCCTATTGTGATATCGTACAGGCTGCCCTTGATTTTACGGCAGACCGGGAGGCTATCCTAACACTGGGGATGAAACCTACCCGCCCGGATACCGGATACGGGTACATCGAACTGGGTGATAAGTCCGATGCCGGAGATTCCATTTACAAGGCTGCCCGATTTACAGAAAAACCGGATTTGGAGACAGCCAAAGGATTCCTGGATAGTGGCAAATATTATTGGAACAGTGGGATGTTTCTTTTCTCCACCCGGACGATTTTGAAGGCATTTGAAAATCATTCCTCAGAAATATACCGGATTCTTGCCCAGGGACAAGGTGCCTACAACACAGCAGATGAAAGAGCCTTTTTGGATAAGTATTATCCTACCACTCCCAGTATATCGATAGATTACGCGATCATGGAAAAGGCTGACAATATTTACTGCATGACTGCAGATTTTGGATGGAGTGATCTTGGTACCTGGGGCTCACTCTATGATTTCAAGAAAGAAGAAGAAAGAGAAAATGTGGTGGTCAATGCCCGCTATATGGACAATGGAGATCAGGGTAACCTTATAGTGGGGCCTCGCAAAAAGCTCATTGTCACCAAAGGTCTATCGGACTTTATCATTATCGATGAGGAGGATGCGTTATTAGTCTTCCCCAAAAGCCTCGAACAGGAAATCAAGCAGATTCGAGCCGGAGTTGACAAGGATATGCAGTGAGGTTGGCTAGTTGGCTAGTTGGCCTGTTAGCTGGTTGGCTAGTTGTTTGTTGGTCGCTAGGCGAGAAAGAATCTTGTCCATCCTGTCATCTGGAAATCGTATTCAGGCTGGGCATTAGGTGTTGGGCATTGGGTTTCCGCTGATTGACAGAACTAAGGTTCACGCAAAGATCGCGAAGATTGATTTGTTGCGACAATTTCAATTGGGGATCACGCAAAGGCACCTCGCCCTAGGCAAGGTTTCGCTCCTCTGGAGCTTGCTGGACCACAAAACCACAATACCGCAACACCAAAACACCATAATACCACAACACCACAGTACACCATAGCACCTCGCGCTCATCTCGCTATTGTTGCCAACACGACCTGGAACATTTACAATTTCAGGTTGAATGTGATACGACGGCTGCTAGCGAACGGGTATCGCATTACCGTGGTAGCACCGGTGGATGAATATATCCGGTATCGTGAGGATTTTCCGGAATTGGATCATGTGGGATTACATCAACTGGATCGCGACAGCACCAATCCATGGCAGGACTTTCGGTTATGGGATGAGTTGCGGCACATATACCGGCGCATCAAACCAGATGTCGTGTTGCATTACACTGTGAAGGCCAACATATACGGAGGATTGGCAGCCGGTGTGCTGGGAATTCCGTCTATTGCGGTGGTCACAGGCTTGGGGTACCCATTCATACATAATGGACTGATCAGAAAGGTGACCCGCAATCTTTACCGTATGAGCAATCGCTTTCACGAAAAAGTGGTTTTTGAAAACAATGACGACCTGAAACTATTTGTGGAATCAGACCTGATCGATGGTGATAAAGGCATAGCGATTTTAGGCTGTGGAGTGGATACTACTTATTACGAGCCCCGGGCAAAAACAAATCAACAGGATAAGGTCATTTTTACCTTCGTCGGAAGATTGTTGTACGATAAAGGGGTAAGGGAGTTTGTTCATGCCGCCAAAACTGTGAGAAGTCAGTTGCCAAATACAGAATTTTGGTTATTGGGGGAACTGGATACCGAAAACCCTTCTTCCGTCAAGGAAAAGGATTTGATCGAATGGGTTAAAGATCCGAACATATACTATCTCGGTTCAAAGAAGGATGTGCGAAGTACCCTGGCTAATTCGGATTGCATTGTCTTACCGTCTTATCGCGAGGGCTTTTCCCGGGTGCTGATGGAGGCTATGTCAATGTCTCGTCCGGTGATCACAACCCGTACTCCCGGGTGCAGTGAAGCTGTCGATGAAAATCAAACCGGTTTTCTGGTGCCAGTGGGTGATGCCCAGGCTCTTGCTAAGACCTTTATTCAGTTTTTGGATATGTCGAGCGAGGAGCGCACTGAGATGGGTGAAAAAGCGCGCGAAAAAGCCATGCGTGATTTTGATGACAAGGTCGTAGCAGATCGCATTGCCGATGTGGTAGAATCTGTCTGGTTGGCCGGTTAGCTGGTTGGCCGGTTAGCTTGTTGGCCAGTTGGGTTTTGGGCATAGGGCATTAGGTGTTGGGTTTCCTTGTATAAACGGCACGTCAGATTCCACCCCCTGACCCCCTCAAGGGGGACAACATATTGTTTATCAGTATATTATGTTGAAAATTGAAGACATCCTATCATCCAATAAATCCTACCCATCCTAATTTTGACGGAAAGAAGGTTCACGCAAAGATCGCGAAGATTGATTTGCTGCCACAATTTCAAATGGGGATCACGCAAAGGCCGCTAAGTTGGCTAGTTAGCTCATCATCTTACTGAGGAAAAGAACCCATCATGTGCATCCTGCAATCATAGAAATCGTGTTCAGAAGGGGTTGTTGGGCATTAGGCATTAGGTTTTGGGAGTGAGGAATTAGGTGTTGTGCAAGAGGATAGGATTGTCTTACAAAAATAGGTACGTCAGATTCCACCCCCTGACCCCCTCAAGGGGGACAACTTGTTGTTTATCAACACATTATGTTGAAAACGAAGACATCCTTAAATCCAATACATCCCACTCATCCTAATTCTGACAGTTGGAGCAAATTAGCTTGTTGGCCAGTTAGCTGACTGAGGAAAAGAACCTATCATGTGCATCCTGCAATCATAGAAATCGTGTTCAGACTTGGCTTGGGCTTTAGGTGTTGGGCATTAGGTTTTGGGAATGAGGAATTAGGTGTTTGGCAAGAGGATAGGATTGTCTTACAAAAATAGGCACATCAGATTCCACCCCCTGACCCCCTCAAGGGGGACAACTTGTTGTTTATCAGTGCATTATGTTGAAAATTGAAGACATCCTATCATCCAATAAATCCTACCCATCCTAATTCGGACAGCATTAGACTTACCACAATATCATTTCATAAACCTTAAACCTTAAACCTTCAACCAGAATTGGCTTTTCATCTCCTACTATTTCCCTCCTATGGGGACAGTGGCATCGAGAAGAAATTACCACCTCGCTCAGGGATTGAAGGCGGATAATCAGGCCCTTGTAATTACAGCCAAATATCGGTATCAGCTTAACGACGAAATCCATCCCGGCGATGGATTTTTTATTTACGAGATACCCAACTGGGATTATCGAAGGTGGCAGTCACGACGGAAGACGGGTGGAGCCAGGCCAACGGGCTCCCAGCTGAGGTCGTGGAAGAGAAAGCTGCTGGATAGCGTTCCAACCAGCTTGTTGTTTGGAGAAGGAGGGATTGTATATATCCAAAAAGGATATCGGAGAGCCAGGGCATTGATTGAGAAATATGATATCCGGTACATTTATTCCAGCTATCGCCCCATGTCGGATCACGTTATAGCCTGGAGGCTAAAGAAAACTTTTCCGGATTTGGTCTGGATAGCAGACTTTGCGGATCTTCCCATCGATCCGGTTTTTGATCATGTCTACCTGCCCGGCTTACAAGAGGCTTTTTTGAGGAAAATACTATCAAGGGCTGACATGGTGACGGCAGTGTCTCAGGGGCAATCCAAAGTAATGGATAAATATACGGACAGGGTGACTGTAGTGCCCAATGGTGTTGAACCCTCCACTTCCACACCACGTCCGGAACCTTTTGAAAAATTTACCCTCTCCTATACCGGTTCTCTCTATGGAAAGCGCGACCCTGGTTTACTTTTCCAATGCTTACGAAAGTTGCTGGATGAGAAAAAGATAGACCCCACAACTTTCCGCATTTTGTATGCCGGTGATCATGGTCCAGTATGGGATAGAGCAGTGATTAAATATGGGCTGGAAAATATCTCTGTAAATCGAGGCAGAGTAACTCATGATCAGGCTTTGGAAATCCAGCAAAGAAGTCATATTAATATCCTTTTATCCTGGGCCAGCCCAGAAGTTCAGGGATGGCTTACTTATAAGTTGTACGAATACATTGTTTCAGGAAACCCAATCCTGGCTATTGTAAATGGTTCGATGGATTATGAGTTGAGAAATTTAATCAAGAAGTACAATTCTGGTATGGTAATAGCAAATAGATCTGATTCTATACTTAGGGTTACAGATTTTCTGATGGAGCTTTATCAATTATGGATAAAGGGAAATTATTGTTTGAAGTTGGAGTCAGGGGATGATCACGAATTTACATTCAGATGGTCTTCTATCTGTAGAAATTTCAGAAAATACATTTCATGAATCCATAAAATAATAATACTATTATATTAAGTCATTGTTATTTCTGTAAGAATTGAAGGTGCCTTAGCGTTTCTCATAAATTCATGAGGACTTCATGTGTGAAATCAGTTTTCAGGTAAGATTTATGATTTGTATGGAGGTAAATTAAGGTAGTCAAATTGTTTGAAGTCATGATCGTAAAGGGACTGAATGGTTTCGATTGCATCATCTGACCACTTGATTGAACGTTTTATTTTTTGCGTGGTGTTCATTTTTTTGTTGAGATCGATATCAAAAATAGTTGCCATTCGATTTAGATCAGGTTTTGACTCAATGCGGAACGTTTCTTTGAATTGAAAAGGTATTTTGATTTTAAATGGTGAAATACTTAGGTATATATATTTAGCAAAGTATTGAGGCCATAGGTGAGGATTGTGCATATATACTTTGGGAAGGATCGAGATGAATTGTTCAAAAGTAACTAACTCAAGTTTCTTGCTAATAAATGAGGGGTCCATTTCTGTGTTGAGGCCTAGATAAGGGAAAAATATTTCGGTGCTATTCTGCCAATTTTTTTTGTAGCCTTGATCTATCATCCATAGTCGGTGTTTTTCAGCTTTGAGAAATTTATCCTTATAAAAGGATTCAATACGATTAAAAGGATTTCTTACAATTAGATAGAACTTAACATTTGACAGGTGAGGATATTTAGTAATGACTTTCAGAATACAACGTCCTCTTGTGACGCGTTTAATATTATCTTGTTTGTTTAAGGTCGAATACATGACTTTGTAATTTGTAATCAGATATTGATTTCGTATTTTACTTTTGAAGATAATCATAGGTGATTTTCATTTTGAATAATAGAATGATACTTTCCAGTTAATTCTCTTCCTCCTGGTCGCAACTCATCAAAAGAACTATTATGGAAATTGCTGTAAATGGGAACTGGGATTTCTATTCCCGACAAAAACCCATTGAATAAATCAGAAATACTTTGATTATTATTTTGTGCTTCAGTGACCAGAGCTGTATCCATGATGGAAAAAGGTTTTTCCACCAGGCTTAGTTGTCGATTTTCCTTGATACTGAACAAAACATACGGAAAGGCTGTTCCGGACCTGAAACCGATGCGATTTTGATACCCCATACTATGGTCATATTTAATGCCTGCTTCTGCAAGTGCCTGAGGTGTTTTACTGAAATCAAACCTGAGAAAATGTTGTCTGCTGTGAATAATTTCTGAACTAATCAGATTTTCTAATTCTTTTTTTTGATCAGATATTAGTTTTGATTGGACAGAAGAATTGTAACTGGGATGCAAACCAATATTGTATCCCTTTTTTTGTGCTTCTACAATTATTTCCTTTAATCTGGAATTATTTATGGAATAAAATCCCTCGTATTTTGATTTTCCACCCACCAGGATAAATAAATATTTATCCAGATCCTTATTGTTTGTCAAGAGCCATTCGAATATGTCATAGGGATCACGGCAATTTCCCGTAATTACCTCAAAATATTGACTCCAATATTTCCATGTTTTATGAATGGCACCATCGATTATTAATAGCCTGATAAATCCTCTAATTGTTTTATACAGAGAGGGAAATTTCAGAAGCGCATCTATATCGTGCGAGATTGCATTTCTATATTTGGTGAATGCAGGGGTGATACCAAGGCTTTCCAGAAAGGCCGCAACAGCCATATCTACCACGGGTTTTTTGTCCAGATTCCACCGACATAGAAAATGGTATTCTTCTTTCAGATAGGAGTGAATATCTTTGAATTGAGGCTGGGCGTAGTATTCTTCGTATCTGGCGAGATGAAAAAATATCATTTCGAAGATGTCAAACCCGAAATTGTTTTGATAAATAAAAGGTTTATCTCTTGCAGGTATATCTTCAACGGAGAAGAGAGTTTTATCACTAAAGACATATGGGTTGGCGATGAGACTACCGATATTATCGTAAGCTATCGGCTTAAAGAAAAGATTCTGTTTTGGTATTAGGTATTCATTTTTTGAAAGGTCTTCCTTTCGGCTTTGATAATAGATGGATAGGTCGGCCTGCGGCTGGTTTAGAACAAACTCATGGTTTTTCGGTAAGTAAGGGTGTCTATTCAGAAAATCAATGATATAAGCCAGTCGGGTAGATATTTGTGCTTCTGCCGTGTAAATGGAGATAATCATAGGCCGAAGGATCAAATGTTCTGTCTCTTTCTTTCAGCTGCCATCCTTATTAACATGTTTTTGCTTTTATGCAGTTCGGAGTATGGAATCAATGTTCCCCCGAAGCCTGAAAACATCTTATTAACGTCCGGTATCATGCTGCCTTCGAAATCAAAGGCCAGACCTTTTGTTTCAGCAAATTGAATACCATTCCAGAGTAGTAGTTGTACCGCTCCACTGCTATGGTAGGCAGGGTCTGCACCCAAAAGCAGATTGTAGACGGTGGTATTGTCCATCACCAAATAGATGGCCGCATGTACATGATGATCATCTCTTGCCACAAGCAATTTGGCTGATGAATGATTCAAATTTGTCTGATTCAGGGAGGTAAGGAACTCACGCGAAAATGGTACGCTGGATTTCCGGTAACGGAAACTCATTTCAACCAGGTCGTAGAGCTGAGAAATGTTTTCACTGGCTTCTACAGTCACCATCTTTTCGGCCTTGCGAATTTTATTGCGAACATCGGGTTTGAGGAGCGTTAACTGGTTTTCCAGATCTATGGGTGCGTCCAAAAGATAGGTATAGCGAGTGGTTTCTTTAAAGCCTTGCCACCTGGCTGGAAGTAAATAGTTTGTCCTGGGATGGTTAAAGAAGTAACAATAGGCCGCCTGTGGCAATTGGTCCAGGAGGTCTTTGACTAGTTTTCGATAGCGGCGGCTGTTTTTATAAGCATTGGGTCCCGGTTCATATGATGACCAGATGCCGAGATAAGGAGTGAGTAATGGCATACCCAGGACTTTGAGACCTTTTTTCACAGTAGTATAGTAGGGGAGAACGCCCTGTACACGGCCATCTCCAGAATGGCTGATGGCAACGTCCCAGGTGCCGGATTGCACCACCTGATCCAACCACCAGGGTTGAAAGAAAATGGGTAAATTGGACTGGGCTTGACACCAGTTGGTATATTTCTCCCGATTACTCATATGTACCTATGATGCGTATTTTTTGGTTTAGACTTTCACTCAATTTTCTGCGCAGAATTTTACCCCTGGACTATTTTTTCTTCAGAAAAATAACCAAAAGGTTTAGACTTCCTCTTTCCTACCGGCAAAACAAGGATGCTGTACTGGTTCTGGAGGACATTCTGGTCGATAACGAATATGGACCTTATTTTCCGATGCATGAAAAAGTCAATATAGTGGATGCGGGTGCCCATTATGGTTATTTCTCCTTGTATGCGCACCTGAACTCTTCGCCCGGTAGTACCATAATTGCTCTGGAACCGAGCCCCGCCAATTTTAGTGTTTTGCAATCAAACCTGGACAAGTGTGGGGCTACTAATGTCGTGGCATTGCCCAGGGCGATGACCGTTGACGGTAGGGAGGTGCATTTTGATACCAGGGGGCTGTCTATTAGCCATCATATTTCCAATGAACGGAAAGATGAAACGAATACCGTAGAGGGCATTGCTCTGAATCAGATTTTGGAGCAATACGAATGGGATCACATCGACTTCCTCAAGATGGATATCGAGGGGGCTGAGTTTGATTATATCTTGAAAACATCTGGTGAGCAACTGCAAAAAATCCGGGTGATTTCTATGGAATTTCATCAGGATCCACCTGAGCGAAAGATTGGTGACTTGATTGATAAGTTGGAAGACAGCGGGTTTGACATCCGAAAGTTAGACTACGTTCCCAATGAGGGAAAACACCTGGCTCGTTGTGGGCACCTTGTGGCGGTGAGGAAATGAACCCAATCGCTGTTCGAAGGTGCAACCTTCGAACTTGGACTTACTGGAATCATGTTCATGGATTATCGGACAGAAGATATTGGTTTGAAGTTACAAACTTCAAACAGCGGAGTGCAACCTATTACTACCTTGAAACAGACCGATAAACGAGAACCTGATCTAAGGTATCTGGTTGGTACAGAGCTGAACTATTCAGAGAGGGGATCAAAGGACTATCGGGAGACACAATGACTGCATCGTATCCTTCAGCTGGGTCAAATTCCTGATAATCTATACTATTCTCCTGTGCCATATGGATCTGAACAGAGTGGTTCCTTATACTGGCTTGATATTCCAGGATGGGTTTGATGGGCTCGTAATCCAGATATAGATCATTTCTTCCTTCTTGTACAAGACGTTCACTTATGCGATGTAAATCCTCCGTATCTCTGGTGATATTTTGTCTCAGGGGTTGATAATGATACCATAGCGACAGGCCGACCATGAGTAAACTAATACTGGTTAATGTTAGTCTGTTATTCCAATTTGTACCGATTGGGAGTTTGCAGATCCAGAAACCTACCAGTATCGTCCAGTGAATGGCAAGGAAGGTATATACACGGGATGGCAATGCAGATTGTTGGAGTAAACTGATAATGACCGGAATGAGCAGTGCCACCAACGATAAAGAAATCCAGTCAGCTTTTTCTTGCCTCCTGATCATACGTATAAACGTGATCGAATAGACAATGAGCACCAGTATCCATCCACCGCTGAATCCACCAATGAAATCGTATACATCCGTGTAGTGATCAAACCATTGACCCGATATGGCGAAAAAATGGGCATTCCGCTCCCATTCGCTGAACAAGCTGCCGGTTAACCATGCCGGTGCATACATGATTCCGGTTATGAAAATGACCGCAGTACAGGCCCGGATCATATGCAGGATATGGTCTTTTACCCGGTGATACTTATACAAGTATGCTCCGACGACCAGCACAAAAGGATAGATAAAAACCGGGATGGAATAAAACCCCAGGCAGGCACAAATGATCCATAGTATGTCCGGATTCTTGCCCCGGATATGGTAGCAAAGTAGAATCAGGTAGAAAAAACACATGAGGATATAACCTCTCCCCAGCTCCATATACAGACTAACCGGTGTTGAAACGGCAAACAAGGCCGTTATCAGGAGTGCTACCGAACCGTTTACCCGTTGTCGGACCAGGTAATGAAAGAGTATGGTACAACCCATGCCAAAGCAGAGTACCGGTAACCTCAATGCCCAGGGAGCGGTGAATCCCATCATATCCAGAATAGAAGAAAGTAGAGAGAGCAGGATATGATTGTTGGATGAAGGGTAAGTAAGGACCGATATCAACGGACCATGCCGGGTAAAGTTGAGATAGGTCCAGCATTCGTCGTAAATAAGATCAGTCCCGGCTATATACCAGACCGTGCGGATACCGGTAAACACCAGAATCAACAGGAGCCCGGCCCGGTCGGCAGAGCCAGATCGAAAGAAATAAAGTAGTTGTAATAGGCCGTGCCTGGTGGTTGAGCGCAGTGTATTGATCTGATGATCGAGATTTCTACGAAATCGAATTACCAGGAAAAAGAGTACCAGGATGAGCAGTGTCATGCCGGCACGAAGGATATTAAACCGATTTTCCGGAAAAACGCTTGTAACTACCAGGTCACGGTAGTTTTCTCTTTGGGTCCTGACCAGCACAAAATCGATGAAGGAATCATAGCTGATAGTCCACAGGAGGCAACAACCTGCAAACAGGACAAGTATACTCAGCATAAAGATTATTCGGAGTACTGAGGAAGAACTATCTTTCCGAAACAGCGACATGTATGGATTTCGTGACTTCTAAGCTAAACATTTTCTCATCAGATCGAAGTTGTATCAGTACGCTGTGTGCCGTATTTATCTG
>JAUILF010000558.1 GCA_030433135.1 Bacteroidia bacterium
TTGAAGTTATTCACTATGTAAATCCTGTTGATGACTGGCTGGGTAATCGTATAGTATCTGCCACTAGTGATGTCGATCTGGATGTGAAGCAATATGAAAGCCCTGGTTTTTTACTGAATTCGGAGGGTTTAGAGGATTATTTTTCAGATGCAGATGCATCCTATTTTCAGGCTGATTTTTATAAGACCCAACGAAGACAGTTCAAAATCCTGGTCGATGAAAAGATGAAACCCGTTGGGGGTAAATGGAGTTTTGATAGAGAAAATCGGAAAAAGTATCCAGCAAAGAAAGAACCCCCTAAGTTTAAATGTCCCGAGGATTCATCTTATTGGAAGGAAGCGTTGAAATATGTTGATAACACATATCCTGATAACCTGGGAAAGACTTCCAACGGATTTATATATCCCCACACATTTAATCAGGCTGAGGAGTGGTTCAGGGATTTTTTGGAAAGAAGATTTGAGGAGTTTGGCACCTACGAAGACGCAATCGTTTCTAATGAAAATCTATTAAACCATAGTTTACTTAGTCCTCTGATTAATACTGGATTATTGGCAGTAGAACAAGTCCTGAAAGAGCTGACAGACTATGCTGCTGAAAATGATATTCCGATAAATTCTTTTGAAGGGCTGGTCAGACAACTAATCGGATGGAGGGAATTCATCCGTGGTGTTTATGTGTATAAGGGCCGACAGGAACGAACCCACAATTTTTGGGACTTCACGCGCAAAATTCCTTTGTCTTTTTATGATGGCACCACAGGTATCGTTCCTGTTGACCATACGATCAGGAAGGTCCTGCAAACCGGATATTGTCATCACATCGAACGTTTAATGATTTTAGGCAATTTTATGCTGCTTTGTGAGTTTGATCCCGATGAGGTATATCGTTGGTTTATGGAGCTTTTCATAGACGCATATGATTGGGTGATGGTGCCCAACGTATACGGCATGAGTCAATTTGCGGATGGAGGTCTCATGGCCACTAAACCCTACATTTCGGGTAGCAATTATGTCTTGAAAATGTCAGATTACTCAAAAAAGGGAGTATGGACAGATGTATGGGACGGACTTTTCTGGAACTTTATGCATCAGCAGCGATCCTTCTTCGAGGGAAATCCCAGACTATCCATGCTACTGGGTACCTGGGATAAAATGAGCGAGGAGAAAAGAAATAAACATCTCACCAATGCCAGGCAATATCTGGAATCACTTGATGCCTAAGTTTTAGTATAATTACAAGTCAACAATTTTTGTAATGCAGCTTGATGAAGTGGTACCCTGGGGTAGAAATCTACAGGAATATACGCGCATGTTTCTGCTCACTCCTGAAGATCTAAATAAGAAAATACTTAGCGTAGGTGATGGACCGGCAAGTTTTAATCAGGAAATGAAGACGGTGGGCAAAAGCGTGATTTCAGTCGATCCGATATATCAATTTAGTAGAGAGGAAATCAAAATGCGAATTGAGGAAACCCGCGCAACGATTATGGATCAGATACCTGAACATCATTCTCAGTACGTTTGGAAAGATATCCCTTCGGTTGCGGATCTGGAGAAAATCAGAATGGATGCCATGAATCTATTCCTAAATGACTTTGAAAATGCCCCTCAGCGCTACTTGCCTCATGCTCTACCTGGTACACTTCCATTTAAGCGAAACTCTTTTGATCTTTCATTAAGTTCTCATTTTCTATTCCTTTACGACGCATTAGGAGTCGATTTTCATATCCAGTCCATCACAGAAATGATGCGGGTCAGTCTTGAAGGTCGTTTTTTCCCACTATTAAACCTTTCAGGAGAAAAGTCCTTTGTGTTGGAGGAGGTCATAAGTCATTTCTCGCCTACATTTGATGTCTTTACAGTGACCGTGCCTTACGAATTTCAACGAGGCGCTAATAAGATGTTGGTCATTCGTAGAGCAATGAAATAGTTTGTTGTCCCTCATATCCATTTCAGATTAATTTCAGAAATTCTTCCTTTCTTGTAGAAGGCGATCATCAACTTAGCATTGAATAGATATCGTAAAATCACTGGAATTTTAGGGCCCGGATTGTTATTGGCCAGTACCTCCATTGGTACATCGCATCTGGTTTTGTCCACAAGGGCCGGTGCCCACTATGGTATGGTTTTCTTCCTTATCATCTTATGCACACTGATTCTCAAATATCCACTCTTTGAGTTTGGTCCCCGATATACGGCTGCTACGGGTAAGAGTTTGCTTCATGGATATGGCAAGCAGGGAAAGTGGGCCATTTGGCTTTTTGTTTTGATTATGATGCTTGATATGTTTGCTGTGACTGGTGCTATTACAGCAGTGTGTGCAGGGCTGCTTACCTCGACGATTGATCTCAATATTTCGATGACACTTCTTTCCGCAT
>JAUILF010000170.1 GCA_030433135.1 Bacteroidia bacterium
TGCATGTTAAGGACTTTTCGATACAGAGGCTGACTCATCAGATGGGTTTTTCGGTTACGGGTGCCATCGCCGGTGAAGGTATGCTTCCCATGACATGGCTCTGGTCGGAATTAGCTGCCTTCAATCGATGTTATAGCGCGATTCTTGAACTCTGGCCACCCTTTACCAATAACCTTGAAGAAACCATTGCCCTGGAACAGAGCTGGGCTGAAAAAAGTATGCAATATCTACTCAATTTTCAATCAATAAGTTCCTGAAGAAATGACTGAAAAGAACATTCAGGCGACCTACCTCATCGAGACATCTTTTCCTTTGGAAAAGGCGGCTGCTGTTATGGCCGGTGAACAATCTTGCGGTACATTCCTCCGCACACCCGGTGAAACGGATGAATTGCGTGAAAATCATGCCGCGGAGGTACTTTCGATCGAGGAAACAGCCTTGATCGAAAAGCCCGGTTTGCCGGGAGCCCGAAGGTTCCCCGGTGGTGAGATTCGTCAGGCCATTGTCACCCTGGGATGGCCCCTGGAAAACCTGGGACTTAATCTCTGTAACCTTGCGGCAACGGTGGCCGGCAACCTGTTTGAGTTGGCTCCTTTTTCAGGATTAAAACTGCTGGATATTTCCCTGCCGAAACTCTTCGCCGAAAAATACCCCGGGCCCGCATTTGGAATTGATGGTACCCGCCAACTAACAGGAGTGGAAAATCGACCCATCATCGGTACCATCATAAAACCCAGTGTAGGCCTTTCTCCTGAAGAAACTGCCATTCAAACGAAAATGCTGATAGATGCAGGACTCGACTTTTTGAAGGATGACGAACTCATGGGAGATGCCCCTCATTCACCTTTTGAAAGAAGGGTGGATTTGGTGATGGAAGTGATTAATCGTTTCGCGGACAAAACGGGGAAGAAGGCCATGTATGCTTTTAACCTGAGTGGTGAGATTGAGGATATGAAAAGACGCCACGACTATTTGTTGGCAAAAGGTGGTACTTGCACCATGGTTAATATAAACTGGGTAGGTATCAGCGGGGTTTTGGCACTCGCCAAACATTCGCAACTGCCGGTCCATGGTCATCGCAATGGATGGGGTATGTTCAGTCGTTCGCCAGTCCTGGGCATGGAATTTCCGGCATATCAAAAAATATGGCGACTGGCGGGGGTAGATCATATGCATACCAATGGTTTGCGTAATAAATTTTGCGAGTCAGATGCTTCTGTTGTCAGGTCAATTCTTTCCTGTTTGTCTGATTTTATAGGGACTAAGAGCCCCATGCCCGTGCTGTCATCGGGTCAGTGGGCTGGACAAACCGTGGATACTTATGAAGCCGTTCAAAGCACGGATCTCATGTATGTCTGTGGCGGAGGCATAGTGGCTCATCCCGGGGGCATTGCCGCTGGAGTTGAGAGTATTATTCAAGCCTGGGATGCAGCCATGAATGGACGGTCATTGGAAGAACATGCCAGGGAACACAGTGAACTGAAACAAGCACTGGAATTCTTTAATCCGGAAAAATGAGCAAGAGGAACAAATTATTGCTGAGCTTTTACGGCGATGATTTTACGGGATCGACAGATGTGATGGAAACCCTTTCGATGAATGGTGTCCCTGCCGTGTTATTCCTGGAAGCACCCGACCCGGATGAAGTCCTGCAATTTCAATTGAAGGAAAACGTTGGAGGAGACCAATTAAGAGCCTTTGGAGTAGCCGGTATTGCCCGTAGTCTGCCACCAAATGAAATGGAAAAGGAATTGACACCGGTTTTTGCAAAAATGCGGCAAATTCCTGCAGATTACTTTCAGTATAAGGTATGTTCAACCCTGGATTCATCACCTGAAATTGGCAATATCGGGGTTGCAACTGAAGTGGCCAGTCGATTTTTTGATGCCTCCCGGATCCCCATGGTAATCGGGGCACCATTTCTGAATCGCTTTGTGGTATTTTCCAATCTGTTTGCACGAATTGACGATACTACTTATAGATTGGATCGACATCCGGTTATGTCAAAGCATCCGGTTACTCCAATGAAGGAATCCGACATCCGCCTTCACCTTGGTCAACAATCCACCCGTGGTTTTCATACCCTGGATGTGCTGCAACTTGAGGCTGGGGATGAAGCTTTGGCAAAACGATACCAGGATGTGAAAGACGGATCATTTATCTTGTTTGATACCCTGACTTATGATCATCTTGACCGGGCAGGACAGTTAATGTACGAAGGCTGGAAGGGAAATTCGGAACTGCTGGTAGGTTCCTCGGGTATTACCTATGGCTTGGCCAGGCACATACAATCACTGGGTTCAGAAAATCCGGTATCTGTAAAGGGGCCCGGCAAAGCCGCGAATGTATTGGTGGTATCTGGTAGCTGCTCACCAATTACATCCTTGCAAATGCATGCCGCTGAGAAGTCGGGATTTCAGATGATTTCGGTGGATGTATCAAAGTTCTTAGATGACACTGAGAAGGAAGTCAGGAGGCTTGCTTCCGAGGCATCAAAAGTCATGGCCAGTGGACACCACCCTATTATTTTCAGTGCCGATGGTCCGGATGATCCCTGTATTTCGAAAGTTAAAGACAAGCTGGGCGACCAAACCAGCCAGGTGATTGGACAATTGTTTGCAAACGTGGTAACGAGTATTCTGGTGGAAGCCAGTGATGTGAGATTGGTGGTGGTGGGTGGTGATACATCGGGTTACGTTTCCCGTTCACTGGAGATCTACGCATTGGAAATGCTCTGCCCAATAGCTCCGGGAGCACCCTTATGTGTAGCTCATAGCAGGAGTACAGATTTTGATGGTTTACAGATAGCACTTAAGGGTGGTCAAAATGGGAAAGCAGACTACTTTCATCGTATTTTGGAAGGAAAGGCAACTTAATTTTATGAATCAAACCAAATCATAGCATATGACAAAAGTAACATTGGTAGGAGCCGGTGGAAAAATGGGATGCAGGTTGACGGACAACCTGAAAGATTCCAAATATGAGGTTTCTTACCTGGAAGTAAGTCCCGAAGGCATAGAACGAATGAGTCAAAGAAATGTAAAGCCCTCGGATCCTGAAGATGTAGTACCAGAGGCTGACTGGGTTATCTTTGCAGTGCCGGATGTGGCTATCCAAAAGGTGACATCTCAACTGGTACCGATGATGAAAGCGGGAGCTACCGGTATGACCCTTGATCCTGCCGCTCCCCTGGCCGGTCACCTTTACGAAAGAGATGATATTCATTATTTCGCCTCTCATCCATCGCATCCGTCCGTATTTAACTGGGAGCCGGATAAGAATGCCCATTACGATTATTTCGGAGGTATTGCTGCGAGGCAGTCGATCGTATGTGCGATCATTCAGGGTCCGGAATCAGTTTACGAGGAGGGAGAGGCACTGGCTAAAACGATTTATGATCCCGTCACCGCTTCACACCGGATAACCATTGAGCAAATGGGCATACTGGAGCCTGCTCTTTCCGAAACGTTTGGCGCTGCTGTGGTAACTGTGTTGAAAGAAGGAGTGGACCGGGTGGTAGAGTTAGGTGTACCCAAAGAAGCAGCGTACGATTTCTTTCTCGGACATATTAATATTGAATTGGCTCTGTTGTTTGGGCAATTGCCGGGAGGGCAGTTCTCAGATGCTGCCATCAAGGCCATTGAGATCGGTAAGCCATTAATTTTTAAAGATAATTGGAAAGATGTTTTCGAACCTGAAAGTGTTAAAGCACAGATCAAGGCTATTACCTGATCTCTGCTATTTTTTACCGGTTATTCTGGTCTTGTCTGGAATCCCCGATTTCACTTTTGCTCAGACTCCTCAATTTGCAAAATGGGAATTGAACTTTGAGAGTAGTATTACCTATGAAAATCCATTGTATGACTTAAAGGAGTTTTACGCTGTTTTTACCTCACCGACGGGCCTGGAGCAAAAGGTCCGCGGCTTCTGGGATGGTAGTGATCAATTTAGGATCCGGTTTGCTCCCGACGAATTGGGTGAGTGGACCTGGGTAACCTTTTGCTCGGATGAAGACAACCAGGGACTACATGATCAGAGGGGTTCTTTTTTATGTGAACCCAATGATAATTATCTTACTATTTACCAACGTGGGGGAATAGTGAGGAGTAAGGGCGATTACTTCTTACGTCATGCTGATGGAACACCTTTTTTCTACGTCGCATGTACAGCCTGGAATGGTGCACTGAAAACTACTGAAGAAGAGTGGGAAAAATATTTGAGTCACAGGGTTGAAAATAATTACAATGTGATTCAGTTTGTAACCACTCAATGGCGGGGCTGCGAAAAAGATAGTCATGGCGAGGTGGCATTTACCGGCAGTGGGAGAATCGAACTAAATCCGGCTTTCTTTCAACGTATGGACCATAAGATAGACCGGATTAATGCTCATGGACTGGTTGCTGCTCCGGTTTTACTTTGGGCTTTGCCCAGAGGAGACGGGAGGCATCTTAGCCCGGGTTACTATTTACCGGAGGAAGAGGCCATCCTTCTGGCTAAATACATGGTGGCACGATTTGGGGGCAATCAGGTGATTTGGATCCTGGGTGGTGATGGTGGCTATGTAAAGGAAAATGAACAGCGGTGGAAAAATATTGGCCGGGGAGTATTTGGAGAACCTCATCCCGGTGTAGTAGCTCAACACCCGCATGGCAGTTCCTGGATCGGAGAGGATTATGAGGATGAGGCCTGGTTGGACATTATTGGATACCAATCCAGTCACAACAAGAGCGAATGGGTAATTAATTGGATCAACAAAGGACCTATGGCTACTACATGGGACAAGCTACCTCCCAAACCGATCATGAACCTCGAACCCAATTACGAGGAGATATTTTTCAAGTTTACGGATGAGGATGTCAGAAATGCATCTTACTGGAGCATCTTCGCTACGCCACCCAGCGGTATTACCTATGGGGCCAACGGGATCTGGCCCTGGATCCAGGAAGAAGGCGAACTTATCGAAAACCACGGTAATCCAGGAGATAAGGGACCATCCACATGGGAACAAAGCATAGATTTTCCAGGTAGTTTGCAGATTGGATACCTGTCAGCTCTGATTCAACAATTTGATTGGTGGAAGATGAAGCCGAGACCGGATTTGCTAGTGGAGCAGCCGGGGGATGATACATACAATTCATTTGTCTCTGTGGTTTCGGATGACCATATGCATGAAATTCTGATATACACGCCGGTTCAACAAGAGATCAAACTCAGAAGTATTGCGAAGGATGATTACACCACCCAATGGTTTGATCCTGTGAATAATGTGTTTCAGGAGGCGACACTACATGTGAGTGATAACACAGTGACAGCTACACCACCGAACGAGGGTGATTTTCTCTTAATTCTGCAAAAAACATGACCAACAGAACATTAAAATCAGAGATATGTCTGGCGATCGAATCCTGAAAGCAGGTTTACTGAGTATGAAATATGACCGCGGTTTCCTCCGCTACATCAAATGTGGTGATGTGGAGGTTTTGCGCATGATCTACTTTGCACTCAGGGACCACAATTGGGATACCATGGAGGGAAAGATTACCAATGAAGTCATGGAGTCCGGCGCTGAATCTTTTTCGCTGTCCTACCAATGGATCAGTACCGACCCTGCTTTTCCCTTTCAGTGGGTGGTACGAATCTTAGGAAGTGATAACCTTATCGAGTATAGCATTGACGGTGAAGCTTTGGCTGATGTTCGAAAGAATCGAACCGGATTTTGTATTCTGCATCCCATAAAAGAGTGTGCAGGTAAACCCTGTGAAATATCAACGCCGTCAGGTGATGTTGTGAAAGGTCAGTTCCCGCGACTCATCAGCCCCCATCAGCCCTTTAAGAACATGCAGTCCATGAAGTGGGAAATACCAGGTAAGGGTAGAGCCACCCTGGTTTTTGAGGGAGATGTTTTCGAAATGGAAGACCAACGAAACTGGACCGATGATTCCTATAAGACTTATTGTACTCCCCTGGACATCCCTTTTCCGGTACAACTAAAGAAGGGTGATCGGGTTTCCCAAAAAGTAACGCTGACCTTCGATCCATTCGAAGGAGCTTCAGCTGTTAAGGAGTCAGGAATCGTATTATCTCCCGGAAAAAAAGTGTCGCGGGTTCCAGATATTGGATTTGAAAGTAAAGGGGGATTGGAAGCGAATGAATTACAGGCATTACAGAGTATTGGGGGTGATCATATTCGCGGTGAGGTCCGTTTTTCGCAGGATTCCTGGCGGCAAACCCTGGCCGTGTTTGTTGAACAGTCAAAGCAGTTTCAATGCTCCCTGGAATTGGTGCTGTTTTTTACCGAATCTTTTCAGAAAGAAATCCAGGGTCTGATTGAAGTTCTGGGTTCGATTGATGTTTCCAGTGGTAGGTTATTGCTTTTGCAGGAATCCAATAAATCAACCCCTGATCATCTTCTGGATTTAGTACTGCCCTTATTGCGTGAGCATGCCGGTTCCTGGCAAATTGGCGCGGGAACGAATGCCTACTTTACAGAGCTAAACCGGGAAAGGCCAAAAATTAATAACCTGGATTTTATTTTTTATTCGGTCAATCCCCAGGTACATGCTTTTGATGATGCCTCTTTGACCGAGACGTTGGAGGCCCAGGCATATACTGTGGAGAGTGCACGTGTATTGGCGGGAGGATTACCGGTTTACATTACACCCATCACCTTAAAGCCAAGGTTTAATCCTAATGCAACTGGCCCTGAACCTGATCCGAAACCCGGTGAATTGCCATCTCAGGTGGATGTCCGGCAAATGGAGCTTTATGGTGCATTGTGGACTCTGGGCAGTATACTCCATTTGGCAGATTCCGGAGTGCATGGGATGACTTATTATGAGGCCGTGGGATGGCGAGGTTGGATTCAGGGTAATGGAGATAGTCCATTAATGGATCAATTTCCATCTAAGCGTAATACGGTTTTTCCCCTGTACCATATTCTGGCAACCTTTCTCAGTCGCAAAGAGGGAACCTGGATACCCATGCTGAGTTCAGATACGCTGGCCTGTAAAGGGATCATGTTAAGGAAGGAAGATGAGCAGTTAATATTGATAGGGCATTATAGATCCTCTGCCAATCAGGTTACTATTGAGATTGATGTCGAAAGGGTTGAAGTGGCCATTTGGAAAGAAAATGCAGACACTTTTAAGAGTTATCAGACTCATTTCCTGGACAATTTGATTTGGGAAAAAGAAGTGGTGACAGAGGGCTCTTTGAAGTTGCATCTTGAAGATTATTGTGTGGTCTTAATCAGAAATGATGTCTGAGTTATTACTCCACCTGAGAAATATCACGAAGGCTTTTCCCGGAGTTTTGGCTTTGGATGAGGTGTCTTTCGATCTTCAGGCTGGAGAGATCCATGCTATCTGTGGCGAAAATGGAGCCGGAAAGAGTACTTTGATGAATATTATTTCCGGAAATCATCAGCCGGATGCAGGTCAGATCACCTTGTCTGGTCAAGATGTCATCATCGAAAATCAACTAAAATCCCAATCACTTGGAATTGGTATAGTACACCAGGAAAAAAGCCTGGTAGGTAACATGTCAGTGGCAGATAATATTTTCGCCGGGACTCAGCCGGTCAGTCGATGGGGTATCATAAATCGTAAGAAAATGATCCGGGATGCCGGTGACCTTCTACATCGATTGGGCTTACCCGAAATAGATCCCTCTATGCCACTGTCTCAATTATTACCGGGAAAACAGCAGATGGTGGAGATTGCCAAGGCCCTTTCACAGGAGCCACAGATTTTGATTCTGGACGAACCAACTGCTGCCATTTCTGAATCTGATGCAGAAATCCTGTTTCGGATTGTCAGAAGATTAGCAGGCGAGGGCAAGGCTATTATTTACATTTCGCATCGAATGTCTGAAATCTTCGATATTTCAGACAGGGTTACTGTGTTGAAGGATGGTCAGTATCAGGGCACACGTCAAACTCAAGAAACGGACATAAATGAGATTATCCGTATGATGGTGGGACGTGATCTGAGGCATTTGGAATACCAAAATCACTCTAATACCGATATTGTAATGGAAGTCTCTGCGTTGACCGGAGATCGATTTCATGATATCTCATTTGACCTCCATGAAGGTGAAATCCTGGGATTGTCTGGCCTGGTCGGTGCTGGTCGTAGCGAACTGGCACGCGCCATTTTTGGAATTGATGCCAAAATGAACGGCAATATTAAGATAAAAGGAAAACCAGTTGTGATCAGACATCCGCAAGATGCCATGGGGCTTCACCTTGCTTATCTTCCCGAACACCGAAAGGAGCAGGGGTTGTTTTTAGAAATGTCGGTAAGGGATAATTTGGCAGCTACCAATCTTCGGGGATTGGCCAGACACAGCTTACTTAGCCAAAAAGATTTGGATGCAGTGGCCTCCCATTATATTGATCGGCTTGGGATCCGTACTCCCTCGGCCGCGCAGAAGGTAATCAACTTGAGTGGAGGTAATCAACAAAAAGTGGTATTGGCAAAATGGCTATTGGTTGATCCGGATATTCTGATCATTGATGAACCTACCCAGGGCATCGATGTAGGAGCTAAATCAGAGATCTATCGATTGCTCAATGATCTGACTGCGAAAGGAGTATCTGTCCTGATGATCTCGTCAGAACTGCCGGAACTGATCGGTATCTGCGATCGAATCATGATCATGTGCCATGGTACAATGACGGGGATACTTTCACGAGAGGATTTTTCCGAAGAGGAAATTATGCATTACTCTTCAGGAACGAAAAATATGTTTAAGCAAACCGGTTGATAACATGAATAGTGATGCAGTTTAGCGCAGGAAGTTTACAAGACAGGGTGGTGACCCTGGCCATTACCATTTTGGTGTTAATTGTGGTCAGCTCCATCATTTGGACTGGCAAGTTTGCCAGTTGGGAGAACCTTTCCCTGGTGTTACTTAACCTGTCTATCGATGCCATCGTGGCCGTGGGCATGATGATATTGTTAATCTCCGGCTCATTCGATTTATCTGTGGGATCGGTGGTAGCGTTTGCCGGAGGGTTCGCTGCTTACCTCATGTACTACTGGGGGGTATATGTCCCGGTAGCTATCATTGCTGCCCTGGGAGCATCCCTGGTAATTGGTTTGGTGAATGGATTGCTCGTAGCCTATATTGGCATAAACCCCTTGATACAGACTTTAGCGATGATGGGTATTGTAAGGGGACTGGCTCTCATGGTTAGTGGGTCGGGTATACAAAACCTACCTACCCATTTTGAGGCTTTTGGACAATCGGTCTTTTTAGGGCTGCAGACACCGGTTTGGTACATGTTGATCATAGTGGGTGTGTTTTCATTCCTGGTAGCGAGAACCGTTTTTTTCAGGCGATATTATTATATCGGAGGGAATGAAAAGGCAGCTGCGCTGTCGGGTATCAGGGTGAAACGCATGAAGGTATATTCTTTTATTTTGATGAGTGGCCTTGCCGGCTTTGCCGGAGTAGTATTAGCGGGTAGACTGGGTGCTGCCATGCCGACCACCGGACAGGGGATGGAACTGAGGGTTATTACAGCGGTCATCTTAGGTGGTGCCAGCTTGTTGGGGGGACAGGGCAAGATTGCCGGTGCATTACTAGGAACTATTTTCATGGGATTAGTTGCTAACATCATGATTCTGGCCAGGATATCGGGTTACTGGCAGCAAATTATTTTAGGAGTGATACTTATTCTGGCAGTAGCGTCGGACATTTTAATGAAGAGAAGGGGAGGTGTTACTGCCAAACAATATTTGACAAAGACAACAGGCATTAAAAACTGATCATGCATTACAGGACCAAGTATTTTTTGATTGGATTATTGATTACCGGTGTATTGATGGGTTGTGACCCCAGCAAGGGTGTTTACACCAGGGACCGGGTAGAAGGTAGCGAGAGTCAGGAAGTAGAAATAGATCCCAATGAAGAATATGTGATGGTAACGACATTTGTTAATTTTCCTATGTATGTCAACCACGATCAGGAAGCCTTCCACCGATGGGGCAGAAAAACCGGGGTTAAGACTACCGTCCTGGGACCCTCCGAATGGGATGTGGTCCAGCAGATAGCTTTCATAGAGCAGGTGATTCCTTCCAAGCCGGCCGGATTGCTGATCAACGGCACTGATCCCGCTATTGCCGGAGCCATCAATAAGGCCGTTGATGCCGGTATACCTACTGTCGTGTATGACTCGGATATTACGGATAGCCGAAGACACGCGTTCCTCGGTACGGATTGGTATGAAATAGGCAGACTACAGGGAGAGGCCATGGTAGAACTAATTGGAGGCAAAGGAAAGGTAGCTTATATAGGGCTGATTGGTCAGGCTAACATGGAAAGCGGATATCAAGGCTATCGCGATGTAATGGAAAAATACCCAGGCATCGAGATCATTGGTAATTTTGATAGTAAAGGTAGTACAGAGGAGGCAGCCCGGACAACTGCAGACTTAATTAGTGCTAATCCGGATATTTCGGGCATCAGTGGGTTTGATGGAATGACAGGACCCGGAATTGGACTTGCAGTGAAAGAGGCCGGCAAAGTAGGTCAGATAAAAGTGACAACCGTGGATTGGGAACCCGAGCATCTGCGCCTGGTGAGGGAGGGAGTGATTCAGGTCTTGATTGGGCAAAAAAGGGAACTCTTTACGTGGTATGGTGCCCAGTTCTTGTATGACATGGTCCATAATACCAATATGCTTTCAGATGATGATGACGAGGCCGGCATAACTAATGTTCCTTATTCGGTGAATACCGGGCTTCTCAAAATCACCGCCGAAAACATTGATTTGTTTGACGCTCCACAGTAATACTAATAGGGTGCCTGTCCGATAAAGGGATCCACTTTGGGGTGTATAGGATTTCCAGCTAATCGCCTGAGAAAAACCACCTGGCCAATATGATAAGCAGTATCGGTAATGGGTCCGACCAGGACATTCCACATGGGGAATTCCCATATCTTCTCATCCCTTTGAAACTTCAAGTTAAAGGCACCTATGGATTCTCCATTGTGTAGAAAGATTTGACTACTCCGCTCAATGGAAGTTAAAGTCATTGTCCTTAATTCATCAAAGGAAAGTGAAGAAAAATCATAGGGTGGCTTGATCACTTCGTCGACGGCTACTTTTTCAATCCCATGCACGAGATCATAAATATGGACGATCAATTCAAATAAAGACCTTGAGTCTTTGGCTGCACGATAAGAAATGTTTTCAGGTGTTAGCCCATCTGTTGACCAATAGTAGCGATAGCCTATTCCGTCCAGCATTTTTGAGATCACGCTTCCGGGAGAATATGCCACGGGAGATTCAGGAATAGAGGAGTAAGGAAGTTTGGACATGTCGTTTCCGGTTGCTTGCACAATGTAGTTAGTATGAGTTAAGATAACCAGCTAAAGTGAGTACTGCCAATCTATCCACTGCAGATAGATTATTCAATTTCGATATCCATTTCCTGCCTTTGCTGTTTATTGTCCACCCGGATGACATACCTTCCCGGCTTTAGTACCAGTCCCCTGGGCCCGTATTTTTTCTTTATTTCAATGATATCGATCGGGGTTCCATCATTTTCTTCTCCTGGATTGAATGCCATGAAGAATAATGGATAGTCGATCTGAACCCAATCGCTGTCCAGGAGATATTCTCCATAGGTATTATCCTGATACAACCAATCAGGCCTGCCTTTGATGTAACTGGTCTTAGGGTGCATTACTTCGATATCGACATTTCCTGACAGAGGTAATAGATTTCCCCTAAGGTCAGTAAATAAAAGAGGTTCTGAAAAACGTATCGAATCAATCAGAGGATGCTGATCATATAATACCTTTTCTGTAAAATGATCCTGATAGATGGTCAGTGGATCAATACCGGTTTTCTGTTTGAGGTACGATGCCATAAAGTGCACATCACGCTTTTTTGTAATATTGGATTCGATCGCATGATGCCAACCGCATAATATGATGAATTTACTATCAGGATGCTTTGACCTGAATTTGATTATGTTCTCAGCTTGAATTTCGTCTCTATCTTTTTCTTTTTTACTGGATCTTTCGTAGCCAAAAACCTCCAATCCATTTTTTATGGCGTTGCGTATTAAGTTGGCCATTTGGGGTTCTTTGCTGTAAAATCCACTACCTGTGAAAAGTGGATATCCCCTTTGGTTAAGTATTGAATCTTTTAATTGAGAAGCATGAATCGTGTCTGGTACCAGTGCCTCAATTCCTAAGTATGAAAATCCATGATTTGAAAGAGAGTCAATAATTTTACTTGCAAATATTCGGTGTTGTGGTTTCAGATGTGATTCACTAATAATCACGACTTCATGCTTTTTAGCTTCTGATATGATTCTTTGCAGAGCAGGTTGTGTCCTGAAATCTGAAATATCGATCGTGTCAACACCCCACCATATAGGTATATCATAGGTGCCAATGGCTGAGTGGTAATCCCCGATAAATGTATAATAGTAGCTTGCAGAGGGTTCACGCAGGGTACCTGCAGCGAGCTTCGTTTCAATTTCATGTGAAAATTGATGTTCTTCAGGAAGACCCTGAGCATCAAGCCGGCCAGCTATCGCAACAAAAACAAATATTAAACAAATGACTTTTATTCTAATCAAATGCATAGGTGGAAATAGATAGCATCGTATAAAAATAGTAAGAAATACCTACCAAGTACTGTTAACTGATTTTTGAACTTGCCAAAGCTAACCAGACCCTATGTTAGAAAAAGAAAAAAGGTTTGAGTTAACTTATAGTAGAGAAATACGTTAACAAAAACCTTTTATTATGGTAACTGAAGATAGGAAATTAGATTACACCGGACA
>JAUILF010000559.1 GCA_030433135.1 Bacteroidia bacterium
TCAGGGTCTAGCGATGCAGAAATGGCACCGAGGGTTCTACCGTGAAAATTGCCACTTGCAAAAAGAATGATGGCTTTATTGGATGGGATTTCTCTGACCGTGTACGCCCATTTGCGACACAGTTTTATCGCAGTTTCAACTGCTTCCACTCCGGTATTCATGGGAAGCAGTTTGTCGTACTGGAAATAGTTTGCCACAAACTCTTCATAAGGACCGAGTTGATCATTGAAAAACGCTCGGGAGGTGAGGGTCAGGTTCTTACTTTGTTTGACAAGTGCGTTGACGATGCGTGGATGGCAATGACCCTGGTTTACGGCTGAATATGCCGACAAAAAGTCATAATACCTTTTACCCTCAACATCCCAAACAAAGACACCTTCACCCTTGGCCAAAACCACTGGTAATGGGTGGTAATTATGTGCCCCATAACGTTCTTCCAATTCCATCAAGCTCTGTGAGTTCACACTTGTAACTTCCTTCATCGATTGCGATTTGATCACTAAGATAATGCTAATGAAGCACTGCGGCTGCAGCTATTGAGATTGAGATGCTAACTCAATGATAGCCCGGTGGATCTCCAGGACCTGGGGAATCAGGGCATGCTGTCCAGTGTTGTCAATGGTGTAGTCAGCCATAAGCTCTCTACGGTTATCCGGCCATTGGTTGTCCATTCTGGCTTCTACCTGGTTAACGGATACCCCATCCCTGTCTACAACCCGTTGAATTCGGATGTCCCTGTCTGCATGGACATTGATGACAGCATCCATATGCAGGAAAGCTCCATTCTCAAATAACAGTGCTGCTTCTTCCAGTGTGTATGGAGTTTGCTGCAATTTGTGCCAGCCCTGATAGTTTGCTCCTACAGCCGGATGAACCAGGGCATTCAGTCTTTCGAGCAGGACAGGATCCTGAAAGACTTTCTCTGCAACAAAGGAACGGTTGAGGGTGTCATTTTGATAGGCGTTTGATCCCAGCAGGTCAATGATTCCGGCTCGTAGTGCAGGGTCGTGATTCATAAGATCTCTTGCCCTCGCGTCCGCGTAGTAAACAGGAATGCCCAAGACCGCAAAGATTTTGGCAACCGTTGACTTTCCTGCACCAATGCCCCCTGTGAGGCCGACCATCCAACCCATAGCATAACGTGAAAAGGATAAATCTAAAGAATAAAATGACGATGAAAAAGTGGGACGATAAATCGGTAAGAAATCCACAGCTGTTGGTAAGTGCTGGTAGATATCTAAATAAATACTAATACATTGTGGTGCAAAACACCTGAGAATGATGAAGAAATTTTCCGAACCAGATGCTCTTAACAGCGTGGCTGCCTTTCATGAGACATTTGATTTGCCGGTTGAAACAGAGCCTACCATCCCTTCCATTGATAGATGTGTTCTGAGGATCAATTTGATTGAAGAAGAGTTGGCGGAGTTGAAAGTGGCCATTGCTCAGAGTGATATTACCGAGGTAGCAGATGCCTTTGCGGATCTACAATATGTACTTTCGGGAGCCATACTGGAATTTGGACTCGGAGATCGGTTTAAGGCCTTGTTTGACGAAGTACAGAGGTCTAATATGAGTAAAGTGTGCAAAAACAGGGAGGAAGCAGAAGCCACTCTAGCATTTTACAGAGATCATAAGGATGTCGATGGAGAGATTATTCAAAAGGGAGAAGATTTTTTGGTCTACAGGAAATCTGATGGTAAAGTCCTTAAATCTGTCAATTATTCAGAAGCATCACTTGATCCTATACTTAAGGACCTGACAGTTAAGTAGTTGGTGCTTGTTTATGTATGCAAAGCTTTAAGTTAATTCAGACTAAGTATCAGGCAATACATGTAAAAATGAAGGTTTGTTCATGGAGATGTGGTAGAAAAAGTGGACCTTCGCTTTTGATCAGCTTATGAAGGTCCTGATTTCTCATCTAAATATATCCGTATGTATCTTGACAGTGTGCTAGAGACCATTGGCAATACGCCTTTGGTGAAATTGCAGCATTTAAAGGGCATTCCGGCCACAGTGCTGGCAAAGGTAGAAGCCTATAATCCGGGATTATCGGCAAAGGACCGCATTGTCCGCTATATGATTGCCAAAGCGGAACAGGATGGGCGGATCAGGCCCGGGGCAACCATTGTTGAAGCCACATCGGGCAACACCGGATTTAGTTTGGCGTTGACTTGTGCCATTAAAGGGTATAAGTGTATTCTAACTATTACCTCCAAGGCTAGTGAAGAGAAAATACAGGGTCTAAAAGCCCTGGGTGCCGAAGTAATTGTGTGTCCTGCCAGTGTAGCTCCCGAAGACCCCCGGTCATACTACTCCAAGGCTAAATCAATGGTTGAGAAAACACCCAATGCCTAC
>JAUILF010000171.1 GCA_030433135.1 Bacteroidia bacterium
AACTGGATCTGCAAGTCAGAAAAACGGAATATGATAATGCACAGATCATAGCGGGAAACACCTTGCACCAATTTGAAGCCGATCTGGAGGTGAGGAAGCAGGAACTCGAGGCAGCCATCACTAATCTACAGCTGTTGCAGGAAGGTGCTTCACGTAAATATGGACAGATTAGTAATATGGTGGTGAGTACGACCGATGGGATGGTACTGGATGTACCGGTGGAAGAGGGAACATCCGTCATTGAACGAAACAACTTTAACGAAGGAACCAGTATCGCTGTGGTAGCCGATATGAACTCACTGGTTTTTGAGGGAAAAGTCGATGAGTCGGAAGTGGGTAAGTTGCGTGAAGGTATGAATATCGAACTCACTGTGGGAGCTATTGAAAAGGACACATTTGCCGCCATTCTTGAGCATATTGCCCCACAGGGTGTATTGGAGGAAGGAACGGTTAAATTTGAGATCAGGGCGGCCATCACCCCTGATCATGAGTCCTTTCTCCGGGCAGGTTACAGTGCCAATGGTAATATTATCCTGGATCGACGGGATAATGTGCTGACTCTGGAGGAGAGAGACTTAATATTTAGAGAGGACAGCACCTTCGTAGAGGTCAAAACGGGTGATCAGGAGTGGAAAGAAACACTTGTCCAAACTGGTCTGTCCGACGGTATCCGCATCGAAATACTCAGTGGTGTGAACGAAGACCAGGAAGTGAAAGTACAGAAACAGATGTAACACCCGAACAGGTGAGAAAAAGCAAGTAGCAAGGAGACAAAGTAGTATATTTGCTGCTATGCAGCACATCCGTAACTTTTGCGTTATTGCCCATATTGATCATGGTAAGAGTACGCTCTCTGACCGATTGCTTGAGACTACCCATGCCGTATCTGAAAGGACCATGAAAGACCAGGCCCTTGATGATATGGACCTGGAAAGAGAAAGGGGAATTACAATCAAGAGTCATGCCATTCAGCTTTATTACAAGCATACTGATGACCAGGATTATGTATTCAATTTGATAGATACTCCGGGGCACGTTGACTTTTCTTATGAAGTGTCCCGATCAATAGCAGCATGCGAAGGTGCGCTACTATTGGTAGATGCGACCCAGGGTATTCAGGCTCAAACCATTTCGAACCTTTACCTGGCCATTGAGCATGATCTGGAGATTATACCCGTGATCAACAAGATTGATATGCCAAGTGCCATGGTTGATGAAGTGGCTGATCAGATCGTTGACCTTATCGGTTGCGACAGGGAGGAAATCCTGTTAGCCAGTGGCAAGACCGGAGAGGGAGTGCCCGAGATTCTGAAAGCAATTGTCGATCGCGTCCCGGCACCCAAGGGAGATAGCAAAGCTCCTTTGCAGGCCCTGATATTTGATTCTGTTTTCAACCCCTTTAGGGGAGTGATCGTGTACTACAAGATAGTTAACGGTACTTTGAGAAAGGGTGACATGGTTCGCTTTGTAAACACCGGAAAAGAGTACGAGGCAGATGAGATTGGTGTCCTGCAGCTGGAGCAGAAGCCTGAAAAAGTACTTTATGCCGGTAACGTGGGATACATTATTACCGGAATCAAGGTTTCCAAAGAAATCAAAGTAGGGGATACAATCACTCATGTTGAACAGCCTTGTGAAAAAGCAATACAGGGTTTTGAAGATGTAAAACCTATGGTGTTTGCCGGGATATTCCCGATAGAGAATGAAGATTTTGAGGACTTGAGGGATAGTCTGGAAAAATTGCAATTGAATGATGCTTCCCTGGTGTTTGAGCCCGAGTCTTCGGCCGCATTGGGGTTTGGTTTTCGCTGTGGATTCCTTGGTATGCTACATCTTGAAATTATTCAGGAGAGGCTTTCACGGGAGTTTGATCAGGAGGTGATTACCACCATTCCTAACGTATCTTACTTTGCCTATTTGAAGAAAGAGCCGGATGTTGCCATAGAGATTGACACACCGAACGATTTGCCTGACCCAACGCTGATCGACCATGTAGAAGAGCCTTATATCGAGTCTCAGATCATTACCAAGCCGGAATACATCGGAGCAATTATGAGGTTGTGTATGGATAAGAGGGGTACGATGACCAAGCAGGTTTACCTTACTACCGAACGTGTTGAGTTGACCTTCGAGCTACCGCTGGCTGAAATTGTTTTTGACTTTTATGATCGTCTGAAATCCATCAGCCGGGGTTATGCCAGCTTTGATTACATGCCAATCGGTTACCGAACTTCTGACCTGGTAAAACTGGACCTTCTCCTCAATGGTGATGTGGTAGATGCACTATCAGCTCTGGTACACCGGGATAAAGCAGAGAGCTTTGGACGGCAGATTTGCAAAAAGCTTAAAGAACTATTGCCAAGGCAGCAGTTTGTCATAGCCATTCAGGCCGCTATCGGTGCCAAGATTGTGGCTAGGGAAACTATCTCAGCTCTCCGTAAAGATGTAACCGCCAAGTGCTATGGGGGGGACATTACCCGAAAAAGGAAACTCCTTGAGAAGCAGAAGAAAGGTAAAAAGAAGATGCGCCAGGTAGGTAACGTAGAAGTTCCCCAAAAAGCATTTCTGGAAGTTCTCAAGCTGACCGACTAGCCCATTCAAATGTCCGTATTTGCCAGGTATTGGGTATGTGTTCTGATTTTCTGGCAGATTGCATTTTGCCCCAATATGACCGAGGTATACGGACAGGTAAACCCCGACAGCTGTCAGCTCCATGATGGCCTTCATGGAGTGGGATTCAGGCATTATACGATCATAGATAGTTCGCGGTTGATACGCTCTGAGCCTCTATTCGATCAGGATACTTTCAGGAAAATTCAGGTCAGTTTGTGGTATCCAGTTTCCGCAGATTCACCGCAGGAAGGACGCATGACCATTGAGGATTATCTCAATATTCTCAAAAGAGAGGATGGATGGACTAACCTGCCCCCGGAGATGGTGTTAGGATGGTTTGGCTATCAGGATTCGGAGGAAAGACAAAAGCTGGCTTCTCACCACTTGAAGGCGGAAAAGGATGCATCGATGGAAACCGGTGAATATCCGGCGGTGATATATGCTCCGGGTCTTCATGCAACCTCCATCGAAAATTTCATTTTATGTGAATATTTGGCTAGTTGCGGATATGTGGTTATTTCATCGCCATCAGCAGGAGCCAATTCCCGGTATATGGAAAGTGCCGGAGCAAAGGATATTGATACCCAGACCAGGGATCTTGAAGTATTATTTAGAGAATTGTGCGGGATGGAGAGCGTGGATCGTGATCAGGTGGCTCTGATGGGACACAGCTTTGGAGCCATTGCCGCTGTGATACTTGCTATGAAAAACCCTCTCATCAAGGCTGTGGTTAGCCTGGATGGATCGGTAAAATACCAGTACGAGAAGTTGATTGCTAACCCCTATTACGATGTCGGTAAGTTTGTCTTGCCATTCATGCACTTATCTCAGAAAGATATCCCGGAAGCTGTTTTGAGTGTGGAAGGGCTGCCTGCTTCTATTAACGATGAATTCATCTTTTATGACAGTTTGTATCGGCATGCTGCGTACAGGATAAAATTTCACACTCTGACACATAATCAGTTTACCAGCCTCGGACTGCTATATGGGCAGCGAGACCCTCTTCAGGATAAATCTGATCCGGAAATAATGCGAGGGTATGTTTTATTGCAGGAATCGGTAAAGCTATTTCTGGACGCATATCTCAAATCAGATGCTATGGCTCTGAAAACTCTCGAGGCAGGAGAAGTGGGATCGGAAGATTATTCTTTTAAAGAAAGTAAGACTGGTGTTCAACTTTCCGATGTTACTTCCATTTTCATCAATGCCGTTCGGGAGAGCAATTTCGAGACGATACCCGTGATTTATGATTCATTGAGATTGGAGTATCCCTGGTGGTCAATACGCGAATCTGACATGAATATCTGGGGCCTTACATTGACCTATGACTCTGATGCACCGCAGTCAGGTGCTACCGTCCTGGAGTGGGCTACCGGGGAGTATCCAAACTCTTCGAATTTGTTTGACAGCCTGGGAGAGTCCTACTTATTCATAGGAGATATAGGACTGGCTATTGAATCTTTTGAAAAGGCAGTGGCACTTGATCCAGGCAATCAGAATGCGAAAGATCGAATCAAACAGATTACCGAGAAATAATTATCGCACAACCAGACGCCTGGTGACGGTATCATCAGCAGACCAGACCGTTACCAAATAGACCCCAGGTGCCATGTTCCCCGGATCAATTCTAGCCTGATCTCTTGTGGATACTTCGGTCTGGTATATTCTTCGTCCCGTAAAACCAGAAACTTTCACCTGAGCCGTTGGACCAATATCTTCCGGAAAATCGAGTATAAAAACTCCGTTAGTGGGGTTGGGTGATAATATTAGGTCGTTAGCAAGGTTGCTTTCGTAAATGGGAGTCGTCTCATCAACCTGCACACTGAATACAAGAGAGCAGTCGTTAGCATCCATCACAGTCAGATCATAGCTGCCAAATTCAAGATTCTGCGGATCCTGAACATTAGAAACGACCCCGGCATCATCCACCCATTCATAGCGGTACGGGGGTGTCCCACCTGAAACGGATATGTACACATCTGCAAGATCATCATCATCCAGGGCTTTTATACTGTCCACATCGACATCGAGTGCTACTGGCTCACCTATGAAGATCTCTTCCACAAACCTGCACTCAGCACCATCATCTATGGTAACATTGTACACACCTGCAGCCAGATTGATGGCTGTCTGTGTGACCTGGCCATCACTCCATTCAAAGTCAAACCGGTCACTCTGTTCAATGTCGACAGTAGCAGAGCCGTTAGATTCGCCGGGACAGGTAGCGTCACGAGCTCTGACTTCAGCCGCAATGATAGACTCAACCGTTACATCAAATGAACAAGTCAATTGAGTCTGACCTCCATTAGAAACATAGGTGAAACTTTCAGTAGTAGTTCCTACCGGAAAAGTGGCTCCAGGCCCTAATGCATTTTGTGTAAATCGAGGACCCTGAGGGCAATTGTCGATCACCCTTGGTAGTTCATAGTTGACAACACCGTTGCATGCCGCAACTGTTGTGTCTCCCCGACAAATAAAATAAGGCTCAATGGTATCCACAATACGCACTTCAAAATCCCTTGATGTAATGTTGAGGTTGTTATCGATGACGGTAAACTCAAGGAATTGTCTTCCCAGATCCGTACATGTAAATGTGGTTTGTTCAATTTGCATATCCAGGATACCACAATTGTCAAAACTCCCTGAATCAACTTGTATGGCTGACAGTTCAGCAAACCCCGTTTCGTCCAGATAAAGGTCAAATGGCTCTCGAATACGAGCTACGGGGTTGATGTTATCTTCGATGTCAACAATGCCACCCACCGTGGCAGAACATCCTCTTCCGTCCGTGACAGTCAGCTCATAAGGGCCCGATGCCAGTTCGGAAATATTTCTGGTTGTATCACCATTACTCCAGTTGTAGGATACAGGGGCTTCAGCTCCGGATACCAGAATGTTAATTTCACCATCCGGATTTTCGTCACAGGATGTTGGTTCCACATTAATGGAAAGTACCACACTGCATTCAGGGACTTCAATAGTAGCTGTCCCCTCAATTTGACACCCATTGGCGTCTGTGACCTGCACGGTGTAAGTTCCCTCACCTAGATTTTCGAGCATAAAGCCTGTTGAACCATCATTCCAGATGTAGTTGTAGGGTATGGTGCCACCATTTACATCTACAGTAAGGGCTCCGTTCATGGCTGTTTCAGAGGTTGGGGTAGTGGTAATAAAGGATAGGGCTAGCGAATCGGGTGATGACAGGGTAATCGGGTTACTAACATGACGGTTATTCAGGTTGTCCGTAATGGTGACGCGGAAAGTACCGGCACTTAAGCCATTTATGTCTTCAGTAACCTGTCCCGTATTCCAAATGTAATTGTACGTGGTGCCAGGACCATCTACCGACAAGGAAATTGAACCATCTCTGTTGCCTGCACAACGTTCGTCAAGTACCTGGTCGACATTGACTTTGATCAGGGTGTCAAATGGCAGAATTTCGCCGGTATAATCCTGCACAAAGGTGTAGTATTCATCCAAACTTTGCCTGCCCAGATGAAAGGTAGTTTTGTCCGGATAGATTCCATAGATGGTAGGGCGCTCTTCCGGCAAAAAATCCGGATTTGCAGCTGATGTATCGATAATGGGAAAAGGTGTTCCATTTACCCAATTGCCAGCAGAAGCAGGAGTCATACCAAGCAGATCTTCCATACCCATGACAGAATCCTGCTCAATGAATAAGACCATGGCTTCATCTGTTCCATCAGGACCATAGAGGTTGTAAAACTCCTGCAAGACCCCTGATTGATGAAAGTTCCAGCAGACAGGACACCAGGCTTCGGAAAAGTTGAGTATAACTGTCTTTCCCTGGCTAAGGTAACTGTACAGGTGCTGTTGGTTACCATCAATATCCCTAAAGTTGAAATCAGGAGCGATGGCTCCGTCCTGCAATTGCGAAAAGCAGGGGATGCTAAGACATAAGGCAAGGAGCGTAATGTATTGCTTCATCTTTCGAAATGTTAAACCGGCAAGTAGGATTGTGATTAAGCATGAATCCGGCTAATTAAAGCACTAACAATCAATTTATTACATAAATATACCTAATTCAACAAGCGAAGGTCCCATGTCGAAAATTCCGCCTGAGAACCGGACTCGTCACTATGACAAGCCATTTATTTGATTCTTAGAGCAATTATACCGGGATTATGTAATGGAGTTTCGTCGTGAGAGCTAAAGATGCAATAAAGACGGGTGCTCCAAGGACTTTTTGACTCGGAAACATGGTCAACATCATGGTGAGAATCAAAAAGTACTTATGTGCCCGTATTTGCAGCAGATTTTGCTCGCAACAGAAAGTTCAATGCATATTCCCGGTTAAATATAATAATAATATTTAATATATAATCACTGGATTATTGGGGGTGTACATCCGGAAGTACCGGGAAGAATCACGAGACGGTTGAAGACTCTCCCTTAAAGAGTGAATTGACAAATGCCTTCTTATTAAAGATCTGAAGTTGTTCCATGCCTTCGCCCACACCGATGTACTTGATAGGGATCTTGAATTGATCTGAGATACCGATAGCAACACCTCCCTTTGCCGTTCCATCTAACTTGGTGAGGGCCAGGGCAGTTACATCGGTTGCCTCGGAAAATTTCCTGCACTGTTCAAACGCATTCTGACCTGTGGTGGCATCAAGTACCAGCAATACTTCGTGAGGAGCACCTGGCAGTTTCTTATTGATTGAGTTGCGGATTTTTGTCAGTTCCCGCATAAGGTTGATCTTGGTATGCAATCGACCTGCCGTATCGATAATGGCAACTCTCTTACTATGGTTCATTGCGTGCTGCACGGTTTCATAGGCAACCGCTGCCGGGTCACTCTTCATTCCTTTGCTGTAGAATGCACAACCCACGCGTTCAGACCAGATTTTCAATTGATCTACGGCAGCTGCCCGGAATGTATCTCCTGCACCCAGAACTACATCCCAACCCTTCTTCTGGTACTGGTGAGCAATTTTGCCAATCGTTGTGGTTTTTCCCACCCCATTGACACCCACAACCAAAATGACATGGGGTACCTGGTCTTGAGGAATGGTAAAGTCTTCAAGGTCAACAGTATTGTTTTCCCTTAGAAGTTCGACAATCTCATCCTGCAGAATGTCATTCAATTCCGAGGTCGATACATACTTGTCCTCTGCCACCCTGGCTTCCAACCTTTCGATGATCTTGATAGTGGTTTCAAGTCCCACATCAGCGGAGATCAGAATCTGTTCCAGCTCATCCAATATCTCGTCATCAACGGTTGATTTGCCGGCAACAGCACGTGTGATCTTGGAGAAGATATTGGTCTTGGTTTTTTCAAGACCTTTGTCCAGATCTTCCTCTCTTTTCTTGTTGAAAAACTTGTCGAAGAAACCCATGTAACACTCTTGATTAGCCTGGTGGCACTGGTATTAACCAAAAAAAAGGGCAAATAGATTGCCCTTTTCATTCATTCATTCATTGATCAGTGATGACTACTTTGCAAAGAAGGCTTTCGCCTCATCTTTGTGTATCATCAACTCTTTATACATGTATTTGCCGGTCTTGGGATCCTTAATAGGTTTTACCACTTTAACATAGTCCTTTCCAGTACCAGCATTTGCAGCTCTTTGACTGACTCTTGCGTTCTTACTAACTTTTGCCATGGTATGTCTACTTTATTTCTTTATGAATTGTATACTTCTTCAAAATCGGATTATACTTCTTTAGTTCCAATCTATCCGGAGTATTTTTACGATTTTTTTGTGTGACATACCTGGAAGTTCCCGGTTGCCCTGAAGCTTTGTGCTCAGTACATTCCAGTATAACCTGGATTCTATTTCCTTTTGACTTCTTTGCCATGACAATCGATTTTACAGCGAATTAAAGTTTTACTCCGGTTTCGATACCCTTTCTCTCCAGTTTCCTGAGATAGGCATATAAACCAAGCTTATTAATGTTCTTGATAGCTTTAGCAGACACTTTGAGGGTGACCCATTTATCTACTTCCGGCACATAAAAGCGCTTCTTTTGCAAATTTGGTGCAAAGACGCGTTTGATTCGCTTGTTTGAATGCGAAACATGGTTGCCCGATATGGGCCTTTTACCTGTTAACTGACAAACTCTTGACATTGTTCTGTTCTTTCAATTATTCAATCTGTTCCCGTCTGTGACCTCGGCAGGATTCGAACCTGCAACCTCCTGATTCGTAGTCAGGTGCTCTATCCAGTTAAGCTACGAAGCCTGATTTCTATACATATCCGGACACCACCTAAAGAGGGCCTCGAACACTTCACCTTCCGGTCAAAAATTGTAGCTCACTCCTTTCTTGATCCCAAATTGCACGCAAATGTACATTTTATTTGCCTTTTAAAAAAGTTATACTTTTTAAAATGTTGTGCAATTACGGTAGTTGTGAGCGGCCATAACCACCAAAACAGCCCGGTTACCTCTCTTATCATATGGTAAGTTTCACAAATGTGATAAGGTGGTGTCTACTATGAATTTTAAGTGTTAACTGATTCGGCGGCATTTCTCTACTCTTCCCGGGCCACGTTTTTCCAATGTCTGGAATCTTAGTATTCAGAAAGCCAAAACAACATGCACTACTTTTCCCAATTTTTAACCGCTGTTCTTCTTGTTTGTTCTTTGAGTCAATCTCGTACAATGGTGGCTTGTCCACTCGATTCAATAAAAATGGATTTGGTGGATTGTAATGACGAGCAATTTTTTGTCCGGTTCGATTGGCTTGATGCACCGGCACAAGAAGATTCCTTCAACATCAAGGGAAATGGCACCTTTTACGGAAGTTATGCCACTAGTGAATTGCCCATTACTATAGGACCTTTACCTACAGATGATCGCAAGTACGAGTTCATCCTGGAGAATAGCAGGGATCCACTCTGTCAAACGGTTTTTGAACCCGGTCAGGTTCGCTGCGATGTAACGTGTTATTTGAAAGACCTGCTGTTGTTGCCGAAAGAGTGTGATGATGAAGGGGTGAATCAACTGTACGTCGATTTTCTCCACAACGGTTTTACCCATTTTGACCTTTTTGTCAATGATTCGTTGGAGGGATATTATTCGATTGAAGATTTGCCCATCACCATTAAAGGGGTGCCACATGGAGTTGCTCTGGTAAGCATTTGCGCGAATGACCAACCTGATTGCTGTTTGTCCGAATCGGTTGAGATAGAGCAATGTCCAACTCAATGCCTTTTGAAAGAGGCTGATGTTGCTACTCTGGAGTGCAGTGATTCATTGATACTGCTTGAACTCAATTTTGGGTACCAGGGCTTATTGGATTCGGATAGTTTTATCCTCAAGGGAAGCGGAATGCACTATGGTACTTATACCTACGGTGACCTTCCGGTGCAATTACCTCCCGTAGATAAAGGAAAGAGTACCTACGAATTTGTCATTTTGGATCAGGAGGAACGCTGTCGCCTCATTGCGGAAGTCTCAAATCCATGCCTGGTTGATATGTGTAGGACTGGTCAATTAAGTGTTAATCCGGTGGAATGCTATGATGATATGTTTTATGTAAAAATATCATCTGATCATATCTTCAAAAGTGAGGAAGTGTTTTATGTAACTGTTGATAACCAGAATTTTGGTGCACATCGATATAATGAACTACCCGTTGTGATTGGACCTCTTGCTGTTGATGATACATCAAATCACCAGGTACTCTTGCAGGACTCTATACATTTAGATTGTGCTGTGCAAACAGCCGTTAGATCTCATTGTAGCTGTGAGTTGCAGGATTTAACCTGGGATTTTGGAAGGTGCACCACTGATTCTACCATGGTATTCGAGCTTGATTTTACCCCGACTACTTTTTCTGCTTTTAGCCTGTATGCTGCTGACGCCTGGATTGGTGAGTATCATGTGGAAGATTTGCCTTTGCGTCTGGAGGATTATCCCCTTTGGGAAGACTCCAGTTATCAACTGAAAATTTTGCCCCAGGGATCTGCTATCTGTGTCTATAGTACGCAGGTGCAGGTCCCCTCTTGTGGTCCGTCTCCGTGTAATCTACGGGATCTGAACGTGGTAGAAAGTGCTTGTATTGAGGGAGAATCTTATGCCTGGATAGACTTTGATTACACCGGGGTGGGTGAGACTTTTTCAGTCCGGGGGAATGGTCAGATATATGGAGACTATTTTTACCAGGATTTGCCGGTAAAAGTCGGACCAATTCCCGAACATGATGATGCCAGGTTTGAGCTGGTGGTCCGGGATAAAGCCAACGAACAGTGTGTAATCGATGGCCTGTTTGAAGGCAAGTCCTGTAGGGAGGAATGTCCGTTTGGAGACATAGAAACCAGCATCAGTGCATGCGATGATTCTCTTTTCTTTTGGGTTACCCTTGATCTTGCATCGTTAGAGAACAGGATAGACACTTTCATAGTAGAGGTGAAAGGAGATCATTTCAGCTATAGTTATTCCGATCTGCCGGTTGAAATCGGCCCCTTTCCTGCAGATGGCTCATTTTACGAAATGACATTGAGAGATGGATCAGACGGTTGTATGGAGCGATTACCTCTGGGACGAGTGGTTTGTGATGAGCAATGTAGTATTTCGGAAGTGTCAGTGGATGTTGTCGAATGTCATGACTCCCTGTACATCATAAGTATTTCCAAACCCGAATCACCATTTCATGCCTATGATGTTTATTTGGATCAGTCATACATGGGATTCTTTAAAGAAAGTGAGTTTCCTCTGCGGATGGACATTTACCATACCGGTGAAGAGTCTCTTGTTTTGAAGCTCTGCGTGAGTGATAACACCACATGTTGTCATGAAGTGGAACTCGACCTACCCAGTTGCAACGACCATCAATGTAGCTTTCTGGAGTTGGAGGGTGATACCCTTGACTGTGAAGGAGGATTCTATTATGTAAGAGCAAAGGTGTTTCATGAGGGCAATGGAGAGACTTTTTCAGTTCGTGTTAATGGTGAACATTATGGGTCTTATCGATATGATAATCCAGAAATAGACCTGGGGCCATTCATGGCCGATGGAGTTACTTATTATGAAGTTATTGCTGTAGATGATACGGATCAAAGATGTGCCGGAGTTTTGAGTCTGGATCCGGTATCGTGCACCGATTCATTCCCACCGGAAGGTCAACGCGAGTTGATTTTGGATACAGGAGCAAGGCGATTCCACTTCAGGGTAGATGATCCGGGTGACGAACGGGTCTATTTGACATTATTTAATCTGCAGGGGCAGAAAGTATATGACCTCTGGTTTTCCAGTGAGACCAACAGGATGCTTTTGGATATTCCGGTTCTTCCTTCTGGTATGTATATCGTCAGTCTGGATAACCGCCATGATTTTAAAACACAGCGAAAATTTATCGCTCCCTAGTCAAAAACTCAGAGCTTAACTAGTTTTTCTACTCCTATGTCATCACCCTGGTTTAAGGTGATGTAGTAGGTCCCACGTGGCCACCGGCTGGTATTAATGGTTGTGATCGACGTTTCTGCCCTGATGTTGTAGATCAGTTTTCCAAGGGCATCAAAGATCCGGATCTCGGTCCCGGAAGCCACATCAGCATCGATTGAGATCTGATCTTTGACCGGGTTGGGGTAGATACTAAAAGGTATCTGATAGTCAGTAGTGGAGGTGACCATATCCACCGTATTGATCAGATCCAGTCTGCCTCCGGTTACTGTTTTGTCCTGCAGCGAGGGCAGGGGAGTGGTTCCATCAAGAATATACCTTTTCAGGTCCAGAATACTTTCTACGGGGCTCAATCTGGCATTGTCACAAAAGGTGCTTTCCGGCAGACTGTACAGGAGGCCAATAGCCCCACTGACATGAGGTGCGGCATAGGATGTTCCACCATAGGTACGGTATGCATTATCCAGGTCAGTGGAATAGATCCCTTCTCCCGGTGCGCTCAGGTCTACATTTTCCCGGCCAAATCCTGCGACACTCAATTCGTCAGCTTCATCAGAGTTGGTCACCACAATGAGAAAATCACTGCTACAGTCACTGGGTATGTCTCCAAAGAAGTCTGTATTTACCTGATCATTTTCGGTTGAACCCACCGTCAAGATTCCTACTTCACCGAGATC
>JAUILF010000172.1 GCA_030433135.1 Bacteroidia bacterium
TGGTTCTTTGGGGCAATGCCAAAGAACGCCACCACGGCAGTGGGCCTAGCACCCAGAAGACCACGTACGATTGAGTAGAAATCGGACTGCAAGGTTTGTCAATCCCCAATTTTTCACAGCAAAAAACCTGCGAAAGAAGAGACGAACTATTCATTTTCTGCCAAAAAATGACAGAACTTGATCATTAATGTAATAATATCATAAACATCCCTCGTTTAATCGGTTTGATGAGGGCTGAAAGAAGAATTCGAAATTGCACGAAGAGAGTGGATATGATTAGTTAATTCGTTTCTCTGACACAATTCAAATAGGGCGTTGCCCCATTTTTTTAGGTCCAGACCTTTCAGGCCTGGCTACTGACTGCCTTAAAATGATTCTGTCAGTGTCGGCAATAATCATCAGGAATTCCTGGATCAAATAGCTGGCCTTTCCCTATTTTTATAGCTAAGCCTGAAGGGCTTAGTTCCACAAACCCAAAGCACAGCTTTGGGGACACCGACATAAATCTTGAGCCCTGTAAGGGCGTGTTCCTTTTCCCGATTAATGACAGACACTCAACACGGACAGGTCCACCGGATCTTAATCCCATTTCCCGATGGGAATCATTAATGAATCTCCAGGGCCGGTCCTATTCGTTCAATACACAAGTAATCTCATTCAAAAGAGACTTAACTGTCCCGGAATTGTCGGCTGCCTGTCATCCATCACGGTGCGGCCTCCATACTCATGCTTACGATTCCATTCGGTGTTAATCACCTTATCAAATTTCGACGGATCGGGAACCAAATTGTTTTCAATGCGATTGGCCAGGTGATGCAACCGCTTGAAGGCGTCCTTTTTCTCATTATGACCGACTTTTGTCCGGTTGATAACTATATTAAGTTCCTCAATGGTCTTATCGTACACTTTTAATGGCACTGGAAAAGGATGACCATCCTTACCGCCGTGAGCAAACGCAAACCTGGCGGGGTCCCTGAACCGCGACGGAGTGCCATGGATAACCTCCGATACCAGGGTCAGTGACTGCAGCGTACGAGGCCCCAGACCCGGGGTTAGTAAAAGATCGTCAAAACCCTTGATTTCTTTGCGATGGGATAGCTCCAATACGGACCCCAGACGCCTAATGTTGACATCCTTGACCCGCACGTCGTGATGTTTGGGCATCAAGAGTTTACTGGCTTCCCTGATAATCTGAGCCGGCTCCTCAGCAGCGAGGGAAAGAATACCCTGTTTGGTTTCTGTCGCTGCCCCATCCGTAAGATTTAGAATCTTACCGTGATTCGTCCCACAAACAGCGGTATGTGGATCTTCCACAAAGGACCGAAAATGATCACTATGCCAATGATATCGCCGTGCCATGGCATTTTGATGGTTCATTCCCTGCTGAATCACTGTCCATTTGCCATCGCAAGTCAGAAAAAAGGCATGCAGGTACAATTGATACCCATCCTGTATGGCGGTATTGTCCACTTTTGCTGTCAATCGTGAGGACCTGATCAAAGCCCTGCTGTCCAGTCCCAGTCGCTCACCAATCTGCTGCAACTCTCCAGGAGTTTTCCGAGAGTGCTTTCCCCGGCCACCACATACATGGATCCCAAGTTCCCTGGAAATAGGATTCAGTGATCGCTTCAGAGCACCAACTACTGAAGTAGTAATACCCGACGAATGCCAATCCATCCCCAACACGCAACCAAGACTTTGAAACCAAAATGGATCAGACAATCGCAGAATAACTTCTTCCCTCCCATATTCTTCTATCATCACTTCAACAATGCAGCGACCCAGTCTGGCCATTCTTTCAGATAACCATAGTGGTACTTTCCCACCGTGAAGGGGCAAATCAGCGACTCCGCTCCGGATTGACTTTTGCAAAATATAGTCGATATTTCAGTCTAATATATGACTAATATATCGTCATATTGTTGAAATACTTGAAATTTGATCTGAAAAGGATAAGAAAACAGGTTTTTTCCTGTCTTCTCCCGGGAAATAATTCTATGTACATTAGAACATAAATAATATTGAATGATGGGGATTAAAGGACTTGCCGTAATGATACTTATGCTATCTATCAACCTAGCTTTCGGCCAGGATGAATATCATACGGAATTACTCACTTTCCTTGAGGATAACTATCAAATCAAAAGTGAGGAATTTGTCCTTTACGACAATGAGTTAGAGAATCTCGAAAGCATGTATCTATATGGTAATGCGGAGAGATCAATCAAAGAGGTCGAAGGGTTTGACTTCACTCAGATCCTCAGTCTGGATGTTCTGGCAACAGGAAACAACGCCTGGGATGCCGGTAATGGTCTGGCCAATGTTCGTTCTATTCAAAGTGGGGATGTGGTGTTGGTCACCTTTTGGGCAAGGTCTGTTTCGAATCAGACAGAGGTTACATTTTTTTGTGAGGATAGTGACTCCTTTGAGAAAGAGGTGTCAGTGTCGATCAGCTTCACACCTGACTGGACACGCTATTTTATGGCATTTCAGTCTTCGAGTACATACCAACCCACTCAATTGACGATCGGGTTTCACCTGGCTTCACTGGTTCAATCTTTTGAGATAGCTGGCTTTACTGCTTTAAATTTTGGCGACATTGACACCCAGGATGTACCATCGACTATTTCATCCAGTAATTATGGTGGTTACGAAGCCGATGCACCCTGGCGCGAGGAAGCTGCATCCAGAATCAATCAAATAAGGAAGAAAGACCTGGTCATTCAGGTTGTTGATGCTTCAGGGACTCCCGTACAAGGAGCAAAAGTCGACCTGATTATGCAGGAACACCACTTCCAATTTGGTTCAGCCCTGGTCGGTTGTAGGTTTCCCGATAACAATTGCTACAACCAGACCTATCTGGAGAAAATAACAAACCTGGATGGAGAGGGTCATGGGTTTAATGCAGCCGTCACCGAAAACGCGTTGAAGTGGGATGGATGGGAGGAGCAATGGATTGGATCACCTGAAGAAACGGTTTCTGCTATTAAATACCTGCATGATCAGGGTATTCCTATCAGGGGTCATACTCTCATTTGGCCCGGATGGACGCACCTGCCATCCGACATGGAACAGAACCAAACTGATATTGCATACCTGAGAGGTAGAATGGAAGACCGTCTTGAGGAGATGTTGATCATGCACGGCCTGGACACTTTAATTGACGAATGGGATGTTTTAAACGAAATCACCCAGGTAAGAGATCTTGAACAGGCTTTTGCCCACGATCCAGACTATGCAACCGGTCGAGAAATCTACCCGGAAATTCTCCGAAAAACAAAGGAGCTTCACCCGGAACTCAAAGCCTATATCAATGACTATGTAGTTCTCTCCGGTGGTGGATCAGGAACATCCGTGGTGGAACGATATAAATCATACCTGGACGAGATTGTTGCCAGTGGAGCTCCTTTTGAAGGAATTGGATTTCAGGCTCATATTGGCAGCCAACCCAATTCAATTTACCAGGTACAAGAGGTGCTTGATGAGTTTTCGGAGGCTTATCAAAAACGAATCAAGATTACTGAATACGATATCAATCCGACCGTAGATGAAGAGACGCAGGCTCACTATTTGCGCGATTTTCTCACCATTGTATTCAGTCATCCTAGTGTGGATGCTTTCCTTATGTGGGGCTTCTGGGATGGCAATCACTGGAAAGGGAACGCACCCATTTTCAATCAGGACTGGACAATCAAGCCATCTGGACAGGCTTTTATTGATCTTGTTTTTAATAGGTGGTGGACTGATACTACTTCTGTTACCAACCAGGATGGCATCACGACTTTCAGACCTTTTCGGGGCAGGCATCTGGCCAGTGTAACTCTCGATGACGAAACCAGGCATTATGATGTAGATACCGAAGTCATAGATACACTTCGTGCAGAGCTGGGGACCACCAGTTCCACTGAACACTCCTTCGACGAATCATATCGTATTGCTCCCAATCCAGCCAGCCAGGAGATTACCATATCACATACACATAGTTCATCAACGGTTGATGTCAGGCTATTTACAGCACAGGGGCAGATACTCTGGGAAAAGGACTGTACTCCGGGACAGCCCCTTCGGCTGGAGGTGGCACCAGGCTTGTATTATATCAGCATTGAACGAGATGGAAAAAAACAGATTTCCAAATTGATGGTGCATCCGTAAAAAAATCACCAATCTATTGTCAAGAAAATATCGTCAAATATCAGTTATATCTTTATTATCCTCTGATTCCATGCTGGTCAAATACATATTTGCAGCCGCCAGCAGTAAGAAGAAAAGCGGAATGAAGGGTGGTTTAATCTTTAGAGGCAGTACTTCGTGAGAAACACCGGGTTGTACGTGGACATAGCATGCCATCAACATCATCAAAACAATGATGATATTTGCAGCCATAAATAGTGTCGGCATTTTTCAAAACCAGGTGCTGAGCACTGCTTCTCTATTCTCCATGGGTCAGGGCAGTTGACTGAGCAAAAGTGATGGTAGTTTAGGTGTTCGATGGTCGACTCAACACCCTGGGTTTTGAATCTTCTCGAACTATATTAAATATTCGCTATCTTGGTTCCAAAGCCTCTCGTAGCAGATTATCCCTTTCCATCTTTTCTTAGGTATCATTTCTCGACCGGATCAAATCAACTTGCAGTGTTTTATCCATGAACTTCAATCAACCATAATGAAAGTAAAAACCCGTTTACTCTACCTATTTGCTGCATTCATAATTTGTTCGAGCTTAGGTTTGCCGCCAACCACCCATGTTATCACTCTTCAGGTTGACACAGGAAATATTAGTAACAGTAATGTTGATGAGGTCAGCAATTTTGGACAGTCCCCATCGATCTCCAACCATGATTTCCTTACTGAGGTTTCGCTGGGAGACATCGTAATGTGGAATGGTGTATCCAGCTCGGCCCCTGACCAGGACAAAGTCATCATCACTTCCATCAACCACGAGGGTGGCGCAAGGATTTTTGGAAGAAATACCCTCAAAGACAGCAAACAAAACCCCGGTGTTGTAGTCGGTATTGTGAGCGAGGGCAAAGAGGGTGATGAAGAAAAATATAAAGTTTCTTTCAAAGTGCTTAACAGGGGCAATCAGAGGAATGGCACATTTCACATCGATCCAAAATTGCAGGTTAAGAAATAATATGACTGCCGGTGGGTGAAAGCCTATCAGATCAAATCACCTCTTTGCGACAACTCATAAGCAACCGATTGTACTTTATTATGGTATGGGTGGGTCTATCCCAGCTGACAATCGCTCAAGATCAACACCTTGCTGACAGTCTGGAAGGTATTTATCACCAGATCGAAAATACTGAAACGGATAAGTTGCAGATCCTCAAGTTGCTGGCCGAAAGTCATACGCAAACTGAAAAAAAGCTGACCTATGCCAGAGAATTGATTCAAAAGTCACAGGAGTTGGACTCCATTGGTCTGCAATTTGCCGGGTATTTGCAGCTGGGTAATGCTCTTCGACTGAAAGGTGATCTATCAGAGGCTTTGGAGACCTATTTTACTGCGGCAAGCATTGCTCTAGATGAAGATATTCCCAGGGACCTGGGGATCGTCCATATAACGATCGCTGATGTATACTCTATCATGGAAAATCACGATCAGTCTCTAAGATACTATCAAAGTGCCATATCTATCCTGGAAGAAAATGGTGATTCGGTGGACCTGGCAACTGCCCTTCTAAATGCAGGAGATGAGTTTACCAATGCCAGAATGATAGATTCGGCGCTGGTGTATTTTCAGAGGTCAGGACAATTGTTTGAAGCTCTTAATTATGAACTGGGTGTTGCCTACACCCTGGGAAATCTGGGTCTCGCATACGCTGAATTGGGAAGGACCCTGGAAGCAGAGATGAACATGGATTCAGCCGTTCACCTTTTGGAAAAGATTGGAGATTATTATCCTGTTTGCGTTTACTACACCTACCTGTCAGATATCTATTGGGAAGAAGGAGACATGGTAAAGGCTCTGAAATATGCCAGGGAGAGTCTACAGATAGCTAAAAACTATGGTCTCAAGGATCAGATCAGTGATGCCAATCTCAAATTATCAAACCTCTATGAAGCCAGTGGCAATCTGGATAGTTCCTATCTATATTACAAGGACTTCGTACTTTATAAAGACAGTGTTACAAATATCACCTCGGTACAGGAAATGGCCAATCTCAGAGCAGATTATGAGGTATCTCAAAAGCAGTTGGAAGTTGACCTGCTTCATGCCGAAAGAAAAAACCAGAGACTGGTAGTGATAGCTGTCAGCATCGTTCTATTGCTTATAGCCTTGCTGTCCATCGGTCTTTACCGTAGAAATAAGTTCATCCGGAAGACCAGCCGGATCATTGAACAGGAAAAAAAGCGATCAGATGAACTCTTACTAAATATATTACCGGAGGAGACGGCAGAAGAGCTGAAGATGCAAGGCAAAGTTGAAGCCAAAAAGTTTGATTCCATAACGGTACTTTTCACCGATTTCCAGGGCTTCACTGCTTATGCGGAGAAACTTCCTCCCGAACAAGTGATCGAAACCGTTGATTATTACTTTTCAAGGTTCGATCAGATTATGGACAAATTTGGGCTTGAAAAGATCAAAACCATCGGAGACGCTTATATGGCTGCCGGCGGTTTACCCAAACCGTTGCCGGATCATGCCGAGCGAATGGTCAGAGCGGCCGTGGAAATGGTCGACTTCGTTTCTCAAACCCAGGAAGAAATGGGCTTTGAAGCAAGTGAGAAGCCATTTAATATTCGCATTGGTATTCACACGGGTCCCGTAGTAGCAGGAGTGGTTGGCACCAAGAAATTTGCTTATGATATCTGGGGCGATACGGTCAATATTGCAGCCAGGATGGAATCCAGTTCAAACCCAGGAAAAATCAACATCTCTGAAAGTACATTTCTTTTGGTAAAGGATCTCTTTGACTGCAATTACCGCGGAGAGATTGCTGTCAAAAATCGAGGAATACTCAACATGTATTTTGTTCAAGCAGAGAAATCATTAGTAGGCAGTCCCTGATAAGACCTCTTCAATTCATGCTTTTTCTGACTAATTTGGTCAGGACATGAGTTTCATCCCTGCACAATGTCCCAAACAATTGGTATCTAAACCAAGTATGGAAGGTTATTCAGAGTGCCTAAATATGATCTGATTACATGCTGATCAAATACATATTTGTAGCTGCCAGCAGTAAGAAGAGTTCTCCCCCTTACATTAAAAAAGCATCCTTCATTCTGAAAAATGGCACTATAGCGAAAGGGTGGCTCAATTACCACTTTCTCGATAATTGGTACGATCGTGGTAAGTGAGTTTGCTTCTTTCCAGGATCATTCTAGCCTCTATTGAATTCTATACACCTTCTTCCTCTTTCAAGGCCCTGCGCAGGATCTTGCCCACATTGGTTTTAGGTAGTTCTTCACGAAACTCAATTTCCTTGGGTCGCTTGTATCCGGTGAGGTTTTCTTTACAATGAGCCTCAATTTCGTCCCGGGTCAATGAATTGTCTTTCCTGACAATGAATACCTTGACCCTCTCGGTTGATCTTTCATCGGGTATACCAATGGCCGCTACTTCACTCACCTTGGGGTGCATAGCAATCACATCCTCCACCTCATTGGGGTAGACATTGAATCCTGAAACCAGGATCATATCTTTCTTGCGATCGACAATTCGGAAAAATCCGTCTTTATCCATCTCACCTATGTCGCCCGTACTTAGCCAGCCATCAGAAATACAATTATTTGTTTCATCGGGACGGTTGTAGTAACCCTTCATGATTTGCGGGCCTTTGATTTGTATTTCACCCACCTGGTCGATCCCAAGTGGATTCCCCTGTTCGTCCACAATGCGCATATCGGTAGAAGGAACAGGCAGACCAATGGTCCCAATTCGGGCAGTTTCGTCAAGCGGGTTGACAGAAGCCACCGGACTGGATTCTGTCAATCCATAACCTTCGGTCAATTGACATCCCGTCACTTTCTTCCACTCCAGAGCCACTCTCTTTTGGAGGGCCATACCACCCGCCAACGTGATTTTAAGCTTACTGAAATCCAGCTTATCAAATTCCTTGTGATTGAGCATGGCATTAAACAGTGTATTCAATCCGGTCATTAAAGAAATCGGATACTTTTTGAAGGCATCAATCAAAGAATCAATATCCCTGGCATTGGTAATGAGGACATTGCGTGCTCCCACGCTAAATACAGAAAGGCAATTCACCGAAAAGGCAAAAATGTGATATAAAGGTAAAGGACATATGATCGTCTCCTGACCTTCGCTCTTAGCCTTATCAAGAAACGGTAATAAGATGGCCTGCACCTGCAGCATGTTTGAAATCAGGTTACGGTTGGTAAGCATGGCCCCCTTGGACACTCCCGTTGTACCCCCTGTGTATTGCAGGATAATGGTATCATCAGGATTTGACTGAAAGTCTTTGATGCTAAAATCCTTGCCTTGCTTAAGGGCTTCACTAAACGTGACGGCATTGGGAATATTAAAAGAGGGCACCATCTTTTTAATTCGTCGCACCACAAAATTGACGATCATCCGTTTGGGGAAACCCAGTAACTCTCCGATACTGGTGGTAATCACCACACCAATATTGGTATCCCCCTGTATTTGTTGGAGCTTGGATGCAAAGTTTTCAGCTATTACAATGGCCTTGCATCCCGAGTCTACAAACTGATGCTTCATTTCCCTGGCTGTATACAACGGATTGGTGTTTACAGCAATAAGGCCGGCTTTAAGAACTCCAAAAACAGCCACAGGATACTGAAGCAGATTGGGCATCATCAGTGCAATTCGATCACCTGGTTCCAGGCCCCGGCTATGCAGGTAGGCTGCAAAGTCCGTCGATTTTTGATCCAGCTGTGCAAAAGTGATAGCCTTACCCATGCACACAAAAGCTTCTCTCCGCTTATACTTCTCAACTGTCTCCTTGAAAAAACTTATGATATCCGGATAAGCTTCGGTATTCACATTCGCAGGCACCCCATTGGGATAGTTCTTTAACCACGGTCGATGGTCCATCTGGCAGTCACTTTGATTCTGTGATTAAATTAAGAATAATACCGGAATAGACTACCTCTTGCCCGAACAGATTCAAATGACCTGGTCCAGAACTTCATGAAGCTTTCGGCAAGCCACAGCAATTTCCTCCGGGGTAATTATAAGTGGCGGCGCAATACGAATAGAAGATGAATCATATAGAAACCAGTCAAAGAGCAGACCTGCTTCCAATCCAAGCTTCACGGCTTGCATCAGGGTATCTTCATTCTGAAGTTGCAAAGCAAACCAGAGTCCACAGTGTCGAATTTCACTAATGGCCGGATGTGGCAACTTTTTTAGGAAGGCTTCGCTTTTTTGCGGTATTTGCTGTATCAAATCAGTATTAGTCAAAACTTCGACTGTTGCCAGAGCAGCAGCACATGTCACCGGATGACCTCCAAAAGTAGTGAGGTGCCCTAGTACAGGATCATCAGATAATGCAGCCATATGCTCCCGTGAGGCAATAAACGCACCGATGGGCATTCCACCTCCCAGTCCTTTTGCTAATAGGAGAACATCTGGAATGACACCGTATTTTTCAAAAGCAAACAGACTTCCGGTACGCCCCATTCCGGCCTGGATTTCATCGAGGATCAGCATGGCACCTTTCTCCCGGCAACGGCTGGCTACTTTCTGCAAATAATCATCGTTTGGTACCTGCAGGCCGATTTCCGCCTGAACCGTTTCCATAATCACGGCGGCTGTCGTATCGGTTATCTGTTCAAGACCCGATTCGTCATTGAAATCAATGAAACGGATGTTGGGAAGCAGAGGTCGGTATGGAAGGGTAAAATAGGGCTCACTTTGCAGGCTCATAGCACCTTGTGTGCTCCCATGATAAGCTTTGTTGCAGGCAACTATCTCACTGCGACCCGTCACTTTTTTGGCCAGTTTCATCGCTCCCTCTACCGCTTCGGCTCCACTATTTACAAAGTACGTAGTCTCCAGTGGGTCAGGTAATAAACCGGCCAGCTTTTCGGCGAGTAAAACCTGAGGGGATAATACAAATTCGCCATATACCATGGTGTGCATGTAAGTGCTTGCCTGTCTTTGGACTGCTTTGACTACGGCAGGATGGGTATGACCCAATGAACTTACGCCAATCCCTGAGATAAGATCCATTATGCGGTCACCTTCCCTGGTATGAAGGTACATACCATGTGCCTTGGTGATTTCTGCCATCATAGGAGCAGGACTGGTCTGAGCGATGTGACGGAGAAAAAGAGATCGTTAGCTCAATAATAAAGGTAATCACGGTTCTTTTTTAGCCATTTCGTTTTTTCCTTAAAGTCAGGCATAGCCCCCCGGACCAGTTTCCAGAATGCAGGCGAATGATTGTGTTGTTCCAGGTGAGCCAGCTCATGTATGATCACATAGTCAATGACATCCAGGGGAGCCAGAAACAACCTGGTACTAAAAGTCAGATTTCCAGAAAAGCTACAGCTACCCCAATTGCTCTTGTTATATCTGAATGCAATACCCTCTACCAGGTATCCAAAATGAAGGTTATTGAGATCAAGAACTCTTTCCAGGAAAGGGTCATGGAGTACTTTAGCCATGAGCCCGCTGATAACCTTGGGCAAAGCATCACCCAGGGTAGCCTCATCCCAGTTAGCAGGATATTTAATGAAAAACTGTTCACCACTCACCACACCTCGGGCAGACTTTCCAGAACTGGGCTCAAGCTGCAGTTCGTATGTTCCAAAGACCGTTTGATACTTCTTTCCACTGTATGGGATTTCCAGAAAATAGCGCCGGAACAAATTAGGCTCCTTCCGGTACTTTTCCTGGATCCAATTGACAGCCCACTGGATCGGATCATCCTTGTCAAACCAGTTTTTTCGATCGGGTATGCGCAAATTGACACTCTTCTGCCCCAATGAAATCCTCCAATTGGTCCTCCTTTCCCGATAGACTACCATGGGAACTGAAGCATGGGCCACCGGAACATCCATCCTGGTCACGGCACTGGTGCTTTTCTTGCGATGCAGCATCGACCAAAAGTAAAAAAAATGGCTGGTGCCAAATGTGCCCTAAACTCATCAAAGCTGTCCCCTCTCAATCAGGTAAACAAAGTGACTTTCACCCTTGACCATCAACTCAGGATGCGTCAATTCATTAGTTCTTTTTCCACCAATTTTCTGCACTGCTTTTTGCGATCGAAGGTTGGTTTCGTGCACAAAGAAAACCACGCCATCTTTGGTGTCGAAAGCATGATCAATCATGAGCTTTTTACAATCCCGGTTGTATTTTCCTCCCCAATAGGCCCTACTCAAAAAAGACCATCCTATCTCTACCATATGGGAAACACCCGGAATAAGACTATACCTGGAACTACCGATAATTTGTCCGGTAATCTTGTCAATGATAACCAATGCGCCTCCCGATGCCATAGATTCGGTAAAGAAAAGCTCAAACTCATCACGCCTGAAACGCCGGCTATGATGCTGCTCCCAAATCAGCGGGTCGCTGGCCACCCGGAAAAGTGACTCAAGATCACCGGTTTCCATTGGTCTCAGGACGAGCAACTCACTTTCCAGATAGGGTTGCAAGTTCATAGTAAACCTTTGAGATGCTTCATGGCAGTCAATATAGAAATTGCATTTTGGTTGGACAGAACAAATCTATCTAATCAAGTGACCGGTATAACCAACAACAACTTAGATGACATCAAACAAATGTTTACTTTGGTGTATGCATGAATATGGCTTTCTATCCGTACTCCCACCTCTGATAGCCATCCTCCTGGCTATTCGCACCAAACAGGTATATGTTTCGCTGATTTTTGGACTTTTCCTGGGGTGGTTGATTCTAAATGGTGGAAACCCCTGGTTGGGTTTTCTGGACACCCTTTATGCCCTGGTAGATGTATTTACCGACCCGGGAAACACCCGGACCATCATGTTTAGTGCTCTGATTGGGGCGATCATCATTTATATCCAGCGTTCAGGAGGAGTTGAGGGATTTATCAGGTGGTTGACCGCGAAACTGGAACATTTGGAATCGCAACAAGGACGTGACAAAAGAGTGGTTGTTCAATTGATGGCATGGCTTACCGGTATACTGATCTTTGTGGAATCCAGTATTTCGGTACTAACAGTAGGATCCCTTTTTCGGCCCATTTTCGATAAGTTGAAAATCTCCAGAGAGAAACTGGCATACATTGCGGATTCCAGCAGTGCCCCTACCTGCATTCTCATTCCCTTCAATGGTTGGGGAGCATTGGTCATGGGCTTACTTCTCACCCAGGGGTTCGACAATCCTTTCCAGGTGATGATGCAATCGATCTTGTACAATTTTTATCCCATCCTCACCCTGATTCTGGTAGTCGTGGTTATTCTGACCAGGTGGGATCTACCCCTGATGAAGAAAGCAGCCGTCAGAACCGAAGAGGGCAAACTGATGTGGGACAACGCCCAGCCGATGGTCTCCCGGGAGATCACCGAGGTTGACACCAAAGCGGGAGTACAGCCCAAACCTTTTAATATGATTTTCCCACTGGTCATTATGGTGTTGACCATGCCTCTGATGTTGATTTATACCGGAT
>JAUILF010000560.1 GCA_030433135.1 Bacteroidia bacterium
ATATTTCCACTTTTTTTGACTTTGGTGACGGTACAATTACAGATATTCAAGAAGACTGGAATGGATTTATTTGGCTTTCCACAACGGATGGCCTGTATCGATTTGATGGTACAGAAGTTAAAGCTTACAAGAGTAATCTGGATAGTTTGATTCCACATTCGCTGGTATATTCTCTATTGGTTGATACGGTGGAGGAAGTGATCTGGTTAGGTACTCGAGGTGGCTTATGTAAACTGAATCCGGGGGCTGAGAAATCAACCATCTATGTAACAGACCCGGATGACTCATCCAGTCTTGCAGATGATTTAGTTAGAAGGGTGGTCAAAGATCGCTCAGGACGTATTTGGGTCAGTACATTCAACAGAGGTATTTGCCTCCTTGACCAGTCCAATGGTAGGTTTGAGAACTATTTTTTTGAATATGGGGGGATTGATATCCTGCATCAAATGGATCCTCAGATCAATCTTTCAGGCTTGAATTCATATACGGCCATGGTTCAAGACGTAGTGGACGAAGATATTTTGTGGCTGGGTTCTCCCTTCGGTCTGGTAAGCTTCGACATGCGATCAAAGTCATTTGAATGGATTGATGCTCCACTTGGTGACTTTGACAAAGTAACTCCAGATAATCCGATTGTCGAGTTATATGCTACTGAGAAATACCTGGTGGTGGGGCATACTCAGGGTGCTTACCTTCTAAGGAGGGATGATTTTACAGTGACTAGACTTAATGAGGAGGAACCTGCCCGATCACTTTTTCGTACCACAAAGATCAGAGAAAAAGATGGACGTATTCATGTGAGTTTCCGAAATGGGGCTCTTCAAATTGATACAACCGGGCAGGTGATGCAGGTCCTGGAAGATCAATTGGAGCTAGAACAGACATATGGAGTGCTTCTCCATGATTCACAAGATAGAAACTGGATTTATTCCTCAGGAAAATTGAAACTCTATCATAATTTTGACAGAGATGTAAATGGATATCTTTTACCTGAAGATTTTCGTGGTACTCCCGTGATTACGAAAGCCGTCGATGAGAATACCGTACTACAAATAACAGATTCCAGAACCTCCTTTGCAATATTTAATGTGTCGAGTAGAGAATGGACAATCCGTGATTTTCATGGTGAGATTGATAAGGTATCCGGTGGGTGGCAGGATTTTCTTTCCACCACTGATGGAGGCTATCTCTTGTCCCGTGATAAATTGTTCAAGTTTGATTACGAGACTGGTTTTTTGCTTGAAGTTCCGATCGATCACACGTTTACAAGACCGAGATTTCGTAAAATTCTAAAAGATGATCGGGGATTCCTTTGGATCGGATCGATCGATCATGGATTAATTCGATTAGATATAGAGGGTGGGCAAATCAAGCACTTTGCACAAGAATTTAATTCATCAACCAATAGCTCACTATATACCTGGATTACCGATCTGATGTTAGATCAGGAGGCCCGAATTTGGATTCGGCTGGGTCGAAGTTTTTCTGTTTATGTTCCTGACGACCATTTTATACAGTTCCCGATCACCGATTATCATGGACGTACCTTTAAGTATATCCGAAATTTTGCTGAAGACTCTAAAGGCAATGTATGGATTAGCAGTGAAGATGAAGGGGTAGGGGCAGTAGAGCCGGATATTTCCAAAGGTATTGGACATTTTGTCACAGTCAATGAAGGACTCAGTAGTAATAATATATCACACATTGCTTTTGGTCCGGATGATAATCTTTGGGTCCTTTCTGATGTAGGACTGGATCGCCTGGATCCTCAAACCCTTGAGATCAAAAGCATACCATGGAGCATGGGGATACCTAGAGCTTCCACATTTTTCTTTTTGCCGGATGGCACAATTGTGTTGCCATGGGCGATAGGAGGCATTGCTCTCTTCGACCCATTGATGCTTGAAACGAACCTGCCTATTCCCACTCCATATCTTACACGTCTGAGAGTAAGGAATCGAATCATATTTCAGGGTAATCGCCCCGATTTGTCGAAAATAAATATAAAGACCGAGCGAGATTTTTTGGCGTTTGAGTTTTCAGCACTGGGCTTTATAAACCCCAAGGAGTTTAGCTATAAATTGGATGATGTGGATTCTGATTGGGTATATACTACAGAAAGGCAGACAGCCATGTATACCAACTTGAAACCGGGTGAATATAATTTCTTTTTAAGGGCAAGAAATGTGGGTGGTGACTGGAGCAATGAAAAAACAATAGCGGTTGATCTGATCCCGTTTTGGTGGGAGACCTATTGGTTTAAGGGTTTCTTGATTTGGCTGATATTAATTGCACTTTACCTTTTCTATCGGTGGCGTCTGCAGTCATTACG
>JAUILF010000561.1 GCA_030433135.1 Bacteroidia bacterium
CATCAGCTGCAGCAGACTTGTAAATGGCTTCAACAATGGCGATATCTTTCAACCCTTCTTCCCCGGGGACCAGGACTTCTGTGTTATTTATGATAGCAAGTGCATCGTCATCCATCTGCCTGGCCTGCTGATTGTCAATCGTCTTGTTCAGTTTGGTTCCGTCACTGGTAATTCCCTTAACTCCGTTGTAAGCCTGGAATGGCTCCAGTTCATACCATCCATTCGCGCAATTGGCACGCAGATAATTCAGGCTTTCTGCGAAGGTAACCAGGCAATTTGCCACCGTTCCGCCGGGAAACTCCAGTTTAAATTCGGTGATTTCATCTACCTCATGATATATTTCCGGCCTTGTCACTTTATGGGTAGCCGAAACGGAGATCGGTTCTACGCCAGCGGTGTAGCGGGCAGCATTGAGAGGGTAGACACCCATGTCATACATAGCACCTCCACCCAATGCCTTGATTTGCTTCCAGTGATCGGTACGATTTTCCCTGTAACCCGCCCGGGCGATGATCTCCTCGATCTTGCCATAGGGCTTACTTTTCGCATATTGCATGACTGTCCGGGTATTGGGTTCGTGTTGCATCCGGTAGCCAATAGTAAGTTGTACCTTATTTTTATTACAGGCATCAATCATAGCCTGACATTTAGCGGCTGAAACTTCCATGGGTTTTTCACACCACACATGCTTGCCGGCATTAGCGGCTTTGATTGAATACTCTGCATGCAAAGCTGGCGGCAGGACGATATAAATGACATCGATTTCATCATTATTAGCGACATCTCCCATATTCTCATAGTTGTAGACATTGCTGTCCTTGATGCCATATTTCTCCTGCCAAACAGGAATTTTTTCCGGGCTACCGGTAACTATGCCCGCAAGGTGGCAGTGCTCAGTGAGCTGAAGTGCCGGAGCAAGTATATCCCGGCTATAGTATCCCAGACCCACGAGGGCAACTCCCAGGTTTTGTTTTTGTTTCCGGATGTAAAACGGTGCTGAACCAGCTGCCAGTATGAGACCTGATTTTTTGATGAATGTTCTTCGTGTATGGGTCTTTTGAAGCATACGATTATTGATTTTGCATTTTACCAGAAGTTATGAATTTCATGACAATCATAGAAATTCATGGAATCCAGTTGTCCATGATATTACTTTTCTGCATCATAAGCAGTAGATGCAAACTGAAAAACGGAGGATTCAGTGCGTGCGTTGATCAGGAGTTCTTTCAAAGCCTCCAATTTTTCCTTTTCCATGCCGGACAGATCCGATTCTTCTCCCGGATCCCGTGTCAGGTTGTACAATTCGAAGTCACCGGGTGGATCTGCATTTACATTGTATTGAACGATTTTCCATGGTCCTTGTCGCAAGGCTCTGCGTCCACCACGTTCGTGAAACTCCCAATAGAGATAATCATGACTCTGCTGCGTACTGGAACCGGTTAATGTGGGCAAAAACGAGACACCATCCAGATTGGACGTCGGGACTGTGCCGGTCAACTCTTCTAAAGTGGGAAATACGTCCCAAAAAGCAGAGGGGTGATCGGTCTCACTGCCGGGAGCAATCTGCCCCGGCCAGTATGCAATCATGGGCACCCGGATGCCTCCTTCATATAGATCCCTTTTGTATCCTTTGTAGACACCGTTACTGTTAAAATAGTCAGGATCGGCCCCTCCTTCCATGTGAGGACCATTATCCGAGGTGAAAATGATCAGTGTATTGTCCTCCAATCCTAGCTCGCGGACCCTGTGCATAATTTCACCCACCTGTTGATCGAGGAGTGTGATCATGCCGGCAAAGGCTGCATGACATTGATCCTGTGATCCATATGGTCCCAGCCTGTAATTGTCACCGTCATCTACACCTTCATAGGTGATTTCCGGAGGGAATTTTCGGGAAAAGGGCTCCAGGTATTCATCCGGCACGAGTAACTCTGCATGTGGAATGGGTGTCGGATAAAAAAGGAAGAAGCTTGTGTCGCGATTTGCCTCCAGAAATTGCAGTGCCTGTCGATGAATTTCAATCGGAGCGTAGACACCTGTTCCGGTACCATCATTTCCTTCCAGAGTAACTTTTTCCTGGTTATGCCAAAGATATCGGGGGTAGTAATTGTGTGCCAGTCGCTGACAATTATAACCAAAGAACTCATCAAAACCCTGTTGGTTTGGGTCTCCTTCGGAACCCGGGTAGCCCAGTCCCCACTTGCCAAATGCTCCGGTCACATATCCGCGTTCTTTCAACATCTCGGGCAAGGTGTAGGTGTCCGGGGGCAAGGGCCACTGACCCTCGGGTTTGACCTCTTTATTGCCCCGTA
>JAUILF010000173.1 GCA_030433135.1 Bacteroidia bacterium
GCCCCGGATTTCGCTACAATCTTTACTGGTCACCTGATAGCAAGAAAATTGCTTATGTAAACCAATCCATGCACATTCGATACTATGATTTTGAAACCGGTGAAGTCTATACGGTGGATCAGGAGACCTCCCTTTTTGAGGGAGGTTTGCGCAGTTTCGACGTAGACTGGTCGACAGATAGTCGCTGGATTGCTTATGATAAGACTACTGAAAATCAGAACAATGCCATCTTCTTCTACGATACTGAGGGCAAAGAATTGCATCAGGCAACATCCGGGTTTTATTCAGATCATTCACCGCGATTTGATCCAGATGGCAAGTATCTCTATATCACCACGAACAGGCATTTTAGTCCTATTTATTCGGACTTTGACAATACCTGGACTTATCCCAATGCGACTGGAATAGCTGTAATGACTCTGCGGGATGATGTAGATATGCCTCTGGCGCCGGAAAATGATACAGTGGCATTCGTACTGGATGAGGAAGAAGATGAAGATGGTGAAGAGAAGGAAGAAGAGAGTAGTGAAAGTGACGAAGAGGAGGAAGAAGATGAAGAAGATGAAGATGCCCTGGTGATTGACCTGGATGGCATGGAAAGAAGACTGGTTATGCTGCCTCCGGACCCGGGTAACATTGGCCAACTCGCAGCGGTTTCAGGAAAGGTTGTTTTCGTGCGATTTCCGAATAGTGGTGCTGATGGCCAATCAAGTGTTTGTTACTATGATTTTGAGAAAGAGAAGGAGGAAACGGTGATGGAAGGTGTCAGAGGTTATGCCGTTTCTGCTGATGGGAAGAAGATTCTGCTTGCCAGGAGGAATAGTGCAGCGATTGTAGATCTTGCTCCCGGTCAGAAAATGGACAAGCAGTTGGCTCTGGGTGAAATGGAAATGACAGTGGATCCACGAAAAGAGTGGATGCAAATTTTTACCGATGCCTGGCGTTTTGAACGTGACTTTTTCTACGATGAAGGAATGCATGGTGTCGATTGGACAGGATTACGTGACCACTATGGTCGATTGATTCAGCACTGTTTGAACCGGGATGATGTAAACTTTGTGATTGGTGAATTAATTGGAGAGTTAAATGCCTCGCATGCCTATCGAGGTGGTGGTGACAGAGAGATACCAGAGCAAAAGAGAGTGGGTTACCTGGGAGTTGATTGGGAAAAGGATGGTGATCACTTTAAAGTAAAGAATATCGTACGAGGTGCCGACTGGGACAACGAGATTCGATCACCATTGGATTTACCGGGAGTGGATATTGATGAGGGTGATTACATCCTGGCCGTAAATGGAATTGCTCTGAATGAGTATAGTGACCCATGGGGTGCTTTCGAAGGCCTGGCCGGTAAGGCAGTGCAACTGACGGTAAACGACCAACCATCTTATGATGGAGCCAGAACAGAGATTGTGAAAACACTTACATCTGAAACGAGGTTGAGGAACCTGGCCTGGATTGAGAAGAACAGGAAAGAGGTAGAGGAAGCTACCGATGGTAAGGTGGGATATATCTACGTACCCAGTACCGGAGTAGATGGACAGAATGAGTTGGTGCGACAGTTTTACGGACAATGGAATAAGGACGGACTGATCATCGATGAGCGCTTCAATAATGGAGGTCAGATTCCGGATCGTTTTATCGAATTACTGAATCGTAAACCCCTGGCATACTGGGCAGTGCGCGACGGCAAAAACTGGCAATGGCCACCTGTGGCCAATTTTGGATCCATGGTCATGTTGGCCAACGGCTGGAGTGGTTCAGGTGGAGATGCTTTTCCGGATTACTTTCGTAAGGCTGGGCTGGGCCCCATTATTGGTAGCAGGACATGGGGTGGATTGATTGGTATATCAGGTTCGCCTACGCTGATTGATGGGGGGGCTGTGACTGTACCTACTTTTAGAATGTACAATCCGGATGGAACCTGGTTTAAGGAAGGATATGGTGTTGAACCGGATATTGAGGTTAAGGAAAACCCCACCGAATTGGCTAAAGACAATGATACACAACTAAAGGCTGCTATTGAGCAGGTGCTGAAACAAATTGAGGAGAAAGGCCCAATGCATCCAAAAGAGCCCAATAAAGAAAAACGGACGTAGGCCTTACCTTCCAGAATGCAAAAATAGGGGACCATTTGATTTGGTTCCCTTTTTTTATTTCAAGTAATTAAAAAACCTTAACCAATTTATTACATTTAGGTGTTATGCTCAGCACCTCACCCCGGTTGACACTCTTTGCTGTTTTTCTTTGTTTTTGTACGAATGCTTTCGTCAGGGCCCAGGATGTTCTGGACGGCCGTATGCCAGCAGCCGGATTGGCTACAGGAAATATCACAACTGTACACCGGGACATCATGGCTGTTCAAGGTAATCAGGCGGGATTGGGATTTGCCGGGGAAGCTCAACTATATGCTTCTGCAGAAAGCAGATTTGGGGTTCAGGGCCTTAACTATTTCTCCGCAGCAGCAATGTATCCATCGCAATGGGGAGGTTTGGGCTTTTCCGTACAATATTATGGAGTAGACCAATATCGGGAAAGTTTGCTGGGTCTGGCTTATGGCAAGAGAATCATGACCAATATGGCTATAGGTGTCAAATTTGATCATCTAACGGTAAGAATACCTTCCTACGGAAAGAAATCAACCATTATGGTCGAACTTGGAATCCTGTCTTCGATCGGAGATAAAGTATGGGTAGGTTTTCATTTTCTTAATCCGTTTGAAATCAAGTTCATTGAAGAGGAAGCCATTTCCAGGATCATTGCCCTGGGAGTCAGGTATGATTTGTCTGATAGAACCTACCTGGCGATGGAAATCGAGAAATCATCCTATCTTGATGCCAACATTAAAGTGGGTATGGAGTACGATGTTATGGAAAGGCTGGCGCTGAGAATCGGGATTAACACGCATCCGGCCTTAATTACCTTTGGCATAGGATATCGGATGGAACACGGATTACAAATGGATTTTGGTTCATCGGTGCATCAGGTGCTGGGGATTAGTCCTGCCGGTGGAATTGGTTATTCCTTTGTAAACCAAAACCCATGAAGATATTACTGGTTATGGCTACCGAACTGGAGTTTGCTCCACTACAACGTAGATTGTTAGAGCGTGGATATAAGTTTGACAAAGCGGGGTTGTTAGTCAAAAATCAACTGCAAATTTCGGTTTGCATCACCGGAGTTGGAAGTGTGGCAACAACCGTAAGGGTAGGGCAGCATTATGCGAGAGACCTTCCCGAGCTGAGTATTAATGCAGGCATTGCCGGCTCGTTTAATCCTGATTATAAGATTGGTGAGGTGGTGGAAGTTGTTTCCGAGGTTTTCGGAGATCTGGGCATTGAACAAAAGGATGGTTCGTTCAGGGATCTATTTGAATCAGGGCTGGCAGTGGAAGATCGTTTTCCATTTCAGAAGGGAATACTACTCAAGCCGGGTTCCGAAGTTCAATTTCTTCCCCAGGCAAAAGGTCTGACAGTTAATTGTGTACATGGATACAAACCCTCCATTGAAGCTGTTCTACAGAAATACGATGTAGATGTCGAAACCATGGAAGGGGGTGCGTTTCTCTACAGCAGTCTGGTTCATGAAGTGCCATTTCTGCAAATACGTGCTATTTCTAACCGGGTGGAAGAACGCAACAGGGATAGCTGGGATATTCCCTTAGCCCTGTCAAACCTTGCGGATACGGTAGTTGAGATGTTAGAGGCTCTGCATGAAGCCTGACTTAGTGTATGCCCCTTTACAGGATCAATTTTGCTAATCCATAAATTGCAATTCCGATCGTGACCAAAATGCTGATCCAAAGCAAAAGGTCATAAACGAATCCGGGCTTAAATGCCGGAAGTAGCCGTTTATAGCGAAAGTTGATCACAGCCCAGATGACCAGTAGGAGAATAAGGGAAGTGATAACTCCTCCCGCCAGTACCATGGCAACCGGTAATTTTAGAAAAATGAAGATCAGTGCCCATGAGATGGGAAATACCCAACTCAGAATGGCAATCGACTTTCTGCGGTCCTCGGGATCAAAGAAATCGATCCATCCTAATTGTCCAAAGATGTCGGAAAATTGACGTGTCCATTGCGCCAATGCAGCAAAAAGTGTTGAAAACAAGACTACAAAAGCACCTGCCAAAAAGAAGTTCTTAGCACCCGGACCCAGTGACTCGGTGTACATCATACTCAGGGTTTCAATCATTTCATAACCTCCGGGTACGCTGTCGCTCGCGTGAAGCACTGCTGCTCCTAGCAGATAAAAGGCAGCTGTCATGACAGTGTACACGATCATGGCAGCTATCGCATCGTATCTCATCACTTTGATCCAGCCATCCGCCCGTTTCTTCCATGCAGCACTGTCATCCCTCATACCGGCCTTGGCCGCATATCCCTTTTCCAGACACCAATAATTGTACGCTATGATTTCATCTCCTCCCACACCGGTAATGCCAAAGGCCCCGATGGCAACTGCCACTGCTTCCCTGGGAAGGTTAAACTGAAGGCCTTCCCAGATCTGGGGCATCGTAATGGAGTACGGAGTAAAGCGAAGGAAGTAGAGACATACGAAAGTGAAAATCGTAAAAGCACCGATCATCAGAATCGATGTTTTTTCAATGAAACGGTAGTACCCCTTAAATATCATCAGGGCAACCAAAATGGCAATGAGAAAAGCCAGAATGGTGATGGATATCGAGGGGAAAATCATATTCAGGATAATCGCCACACCGCCCAGTATGCCACCTACTTGCAGAATTTTAGTTACCATGAAAAAGAAGAAGGTCCAGATAGTCCAATGGGCTTTTCCCCATTTTGGGCCAGGCAATTTATTAAAGGCTTGCATGGGTGTTTCAGCATAGGTTATCGTGTGTTTAGCAAACTCTAATTGAAGCATTACTTTAATCAGGCATGATACAATGATCACCCAAAACGTAACAAATCCGGCCCTGGCTCCCAGCGTGGTAGTAGCAATCAGTTCACCGGATCCTACGATTGACGCTGAAAGGATGAATCCGGGTCCAAGATATTTCATTCTCGCCCAGAAAGTTTCAGGCGGATTGTCGATTCCGTCGTTGGTAATAATGTACTGATTGGCCATTCTTCCAAGATAGTAAGAATGAAGTAGTATTCCATTTCAAATTGAAGGGCACCTTTATTAACCCCCTCAAGGTAAAATAATCCGCCTGCCAGCGGATTGGTTTGATGAAAAGCTTCACAATACGTCATTGATTGTCTCCCAGAGGGAGACAGGTCAGTCAGATAGCGTGGGCTATCCTCCTTCCTCCAGCTTCGTCTTGCTCGCTTTTGATCAAAACTTTCCTCTTTCAGGAGTAAATAGAGGTACCCTGAATTTGGAAATGACAAAACACCAGTTGAGAATTATTCCTTGACTCCGGGATCAAAAAAACATCAATCCCGGACAGTATTTTGCTTGTCACAGGCTGGATATATTGATTACTTTGTCAGAATCACAATTGAGTTGTCATGAAACAAACCGGAATTTTTCTTTCTCTGTGCCTGGTGCTCTTCTTTATAAGTACGGATGCCCAGGAAATTAATCATGAATTTGTATACCAGGAAGCACCTTTTCCGGAATGCCATGCGTCGACGATTGTCGAAGTGCAGGGTACCCTTATTGCTGCCTGGTTTGGAGGTACACATGAAAAACACGATGATGTAGGTATATGGATTTCACGTAAAATAGACGGAACCTGGTCAGATCCCGTCGAAGTCGTGAATGGTGTGCAGGAAGATGGTGGAAGGTACCCTTGCTGGAATCCGGTACTGGCGGTCTCGCCTCAGAATGAGGTGTATTTATTTTACAAGGTGGGACCCAACCCCAGGGAGTGGTGGGGTGAACTCATAACATCCGATGACAGGGGAGCCACCTGGAAAAATCAGGAAAGACTCCCGGATGGCATCCTGGGACCGGTAAAAAACAAAGCCGAGCTTTTGGATAATGGCACTTTACTCTGCCCTTCCAGTACAGAACACGACGGTTGGACAGTGCATGTTGAGCTCACCCCGGACTGGGGGAAGACATGGGAAAGAGTCGGTCCGCTGCCGGCAGAAGATAATATTCAGGCGATTCAACCTACAGTATTGATTCACGAGGACCGTTTACAGATGCTTTGCCGAAGCAAGAAAAGTGGTATTGTAGAGACCTGGTCTACCGATAACGGCAAGAGTTGGACCCCGTTGAAGAAAACTACTCTACCTAACCCAAACTCCGGGATTGACGGTGTGACAACCAAAAGTGGCATGCATTACCTCGTGTACAATCCCACCAGCACTCCGGAGGGAGAATGGGGTGGTGAACGGTATCCACTGGTACTGGCTAGCTCACGTGATGGAGTTAACTGGGTTCATGTATCTACCCTGGAGTCCGAGCCTGGTGAGTATTCTTACCCGGCCATTATCGAAGGTGCAGATGGAGTGCTGCACATCACCTATACCTGGAAGAGGGACAAGATCAAGCACGTGACGGTTAATCCATAGAGCTGCAAATGGATTGAGGTTTACAATTCACTGAGGTGATTTGTCTATCTTTAAGACAAATAAACAGTTATCCATGCTTAGCTTTATGTGGTTCTTAGTCTTTCTGACCGCGCTGAATCCCGGCCCGGTTCAACAGCAGATCGAATCTCTGGTAGAAGAAGATACTGAGTACCTGGTTAAATTCTACGAAGAACTTCATGAGAAACCGGAATTGTCTCTGTACGAAAAGGAGACAGCAAGCTCTCTGGCAGCAGAAATGCGCGAGATTGGATTTGACGTTACTGAAAACTTTGGCGGATACGGGATTGTCTGCATAATGCGAAATGGTGAAGGTCCTACTATTCTTTATCGCACTGACATGGATGGGCTGCCCGTAGTAGAAAAAACAGAGTTACCCTACGCTAGTGGTTACAAAATGAAAGGGGCCAATACGGAGGAAGTAAGCACAATGCACGCCTGTGGTCATGATATGCATATGACCGTGTGGCTGGGGACTGCCAGAGCATTGGCTCAAATGAAAGACCAATGGCAGGGAACCCTTATGTTTATTGGAGAACCTGCCGAGGAAATAGGAGCGGGTTCACGGATGATGTTGGAAGAGGGTCTGTATGAAAAATTTCCGGTTCCTGAGTATGGGGTAGGGTTGCACTGCAGCCCTGAGATTGCTGCAGGAAAGGTCGGATTCGGTAAGGGCTATACCATGGCCAGGGCCGAAAGTATAGATATCGAAGTTTATGGTGTGGGAGCTCATGGAGCATCTCCACATAAATCCGTTGATCCGGTGGTGTTGGCTTCGCTCATGGTTATGGAACTACAGACCGTGGTAAGTCGCAATGTAGATCCCATTGAATCAGCAGTTTTGACCGTTGGAGTGATCAATGGCGGCACCAAGCACAATATTATTCCCGACAAAGTCACGTTGCAGATTACTTTGAGAACCTACAAGGATGAGGTCCGGTATATGATTCATAAGCGAATCAGAGAGATCGCCAGGGGAATAGCTATTTCTGCGGGATTATCGGAAGACAAGTATCCGGTGGTCACCATCCCGGAAAATTCGACGGCACCCAACTATAATGATCCCCAACTGGTTGATCGGCTGGTGTCGATAAGTGAACAAACATTGGGTTCAGAGTTTGTAGTTGAAGCAACTCCCAAGATGGTGGCAGAAGATTTCTCCCATTATGGACAGACGGACCATGATGTGCCAACTGTACTTTTTTGGCTAGGCACGGTGCCTCCGGATCGCATGGTCGCTTTGGAAAATGGTGAAAGTGTACCGGCTTTGCATTCACCGTTTTATTATCCGGATCCCATACCCTCCATAGAAACCGGAGTGAAGGTTGTAAGTAATATGCTCGTGGATCTAATGAATGAAAAGGGATAGATCAAACCCCTGGATATTCGATGAGTCGTAATCTAATGTTGCATTCTAAAAAAGTATTTCTTCGCTGTTCTCAAAGCAGATCTCGAGTAAAGTTTCCTGTATATTACGTTTGCGAAAGCAGTAATTGAGGGTTTAACTGAATGTATGTCAAGATTGGTAATTCTGTGTTTTATTTTTCTGCTGAACGGGGATGTAGTATTGGGACAACTTGATATCTCCATCGAAGACCTGACTGTTTTGGAAAATTCCGCTGATACCATGATGCAGAGCTATCTAACCAACCTGGTTGATAAGCAGTTTGCTGTTCGTGATTCTCTGCTAGGCACTTTGAAAACTGCGTCGGATTGGGATGAACATACGCAAACCATTCGTGATTCCCTGGCCTCATGGACGGGGCCATTTCCTGATCGAACACCTCTAAAGGGTCGTGTTACAGGTCGAATCGAACGTGATGGTTATACGGTTGAAAAAATTCTATTTGAAAGCCGGCCCGGTTATCTGGTTAGTGCCAACTTATATTTGCCGGCAGATTTGTCATCGCCTCGTCCTGCACACCTTAACCTCATTGGGCATTCTCAATTTGGAAAAGCAGATGAGAGATATCAGCGAATGAGTATAGCTCTGGCCAGAAGCGGGTTTGTGGTTCTGACAATAGATCAGATTGGGCAAGGTGAAAGAGGTAAGCTATCGTCACATAAAATTATAGGTACCCAGGCCTTCATAAGTGGTACTCATCTCTTCAATTTTATGGTATGGGACGCCATACGGGCGATAGACTACCTGGAGAGTCGTCCGGAAGTGGATTCCGAAAATATTTGTCTGACGGGTAGTTCCGGAGGGGGGATGATGACTACCTATATCCTTCCCTTTGATGACCGGATCAAAGTAGCTGTGCCCACCTGCAATCCCAATACATGGTCTGACAGGGTTCATGCGAATCTGGCAACTGACCACGAACAGGTGTTCTTTGGTGCATTTGAGAGCAGTATAGATCCTCGTGGGGACCCCTTGTTTGCACAGGTTCCAAATCCATTGATGTTAAACACTACGACAGATGATCCGCTTAATCCTGTCCGGGGCGTTTGGGCACTAAATACATGGTTGTACAAAGCTTATGCTGCACATAATGCTCCGGAAAAGCTGACGACTACAATGGTGAAAGCGGGTCATGCGTACAATCGCGAGCAAAGGGAGCTGACATTTGCCTGGATGCGGCGATGGACTGGCAATGAGTCCGTTGACTTTTGGGAGCAAGATACTCCGTTGGAAAGTGAGCAAAACTTATGGGCAACTTCCACAGGTAGTGTATTTGAAGAACCAGGAAGTACAGGACCAAAAGATCTCATCCTAGAGTATTTGGAGAAGAACAGGGCTGATTTGGAGGAACCCGAATCACCGGAAGGTTGGAACAGGCACAAAACTACCATGGCTGCACTAGTTTCCGAATTATTGCATATCGATGCGGGTGATATTAGTAACAAAGGGAAAATTGACAAGACCAGGGTTATTGGAGATGGTCTTGAGTTGAGGTCATTTGTGGTAGAACCGGAACAAGGTATTGTTTTGCCCGGAGTTATGTTGGAGCCAATCAGTGCAACTTCTGAATCAAAGGTGGTCCTTTATCTCAGTGAAAAGGGTAAGTCAAACATCCTGAAGAACCTAGATGTCATTACTGACATTTTGAGCAGAGGTTACCGCATTTGTGCTGTTGATTTGCGGGGGATTGGCGAAACGTCACCGGACTTGACACATAAATTCTGGGACTTTCTATCCGGTAAGCCAATTTTTGGACAGAGAGTCAAAGATGTTTTATCGGTAATACAGTGGTTGAAAGGACCAGACCTGCAAGCAGATCAAATCAAGCTTTGGGGAGAAGGGATGTGTGGGCTTTATGGAGCGTTTGCAGGAGTATTCACAGACGATATTGATGGTTTTGTCATCGAAAAACCTTTGATTTCATTTGAGAGTGTGGTACAGGTTGACGTCCCCGCATATCAGCATGAGGTGATTCTACCGGGAATACTTGAGCAATTTGATATGACTCAGGTATATCAGGCTCTATGCCCAAGACCGGTTACTGTTTTAAACCCACTATCAGGAGATAAAGAACCAGCTGGAAATGACGAGTTTAAAAGAATTGAAAAGGAGGTTTTACGGACCTACCAATCCATGAATAGTCCTGGTTCCTGGAGCTTACAGAAAGCCGATTTTGAACAAAGAAAGCAAGACCTCTCAAGCAGGTTAATTGACAATTAGACCATTTGTAATAAATACTGACACCAAAATTATTGTCAGAGTAACCCACTGGAATACCGCGCACTTGATTTGAAATTTGACTAATATGATTTACACTCAATACAGGAACATATTTTTCTTCTTGATCTCTTTAATCTCTATCCCTTTGATGTCGCAGGATAAACCCAATATCATCGTCATTGTCCCTGATGATCTGGGTTGGAATGATGTTGGATATCATGGGTCCTTTATCAAGACTCCTCACATGGACCGATTGGCAGCTGAAGGAGTGAAACTGGAGCAACACTATGTGATGCCGACGTGCACTCCTAGCCGGGTCAGTTTGATCACAGGGAAGTATCCAAGTCGCTATGGTGTAGTAGCTCCAGACTATGGAGAAGTGATCGACCTTGGTGATCCGACCCTGGCTACCCTGCTGCAAGATGTAGGATATCATACCGCCATATCGGGAAAGTGGCACATGGGATCTCCACCTTATACTCCATTGAAATATGGTTTTGACAGTTCGTATGGCTATTACGACGGGCAGATAGATCCCTATACCCATGAGTATAAAAGGGAAACGGAACTAACCAGCCGGAGATCATGGCACCGGAATGACGAGTACCTGGACGAACAAGGGCATGCGACTGACCTGATCACGGATGAAGCCATAAGGGTTATCAGGGAAGACAGGGATGATCCCTTTTTTCTGTACGTCGCCTACAGTGTCCCTCATTATCCTTTAGCGGAACCTGAAAAATGGACTTCCATCTATGAGGACTTCAATATTCATCGGTCAAGGAGATGGTATGCTGCCAGTGTGAGTCATATGGATGATGGCATAGGCCAAATCATTGAAGCCTTGGACCAGACGGGTCAGCGAGAAAATACCATGGTCATTTTTATCAGCGACAATGGAGGACAAAAAAACTGGAGTAGCACCACCGAGTACAGAGGTGCCTATGCTGACAAGCCACACGATGTATTGGGAGATAACTTTCCCTTACGAGGATGGAAAGTAGACCTATATGAAGGTGGAATTCGGGTGCCGGCTTTTGCTAACTGGCCAGGCAGGATTTCCCAGAGCACTGTGAATGTGCCTGTACATATTGCAGATTGGTTGCCAACACTGGTTAAGCTTGCCGGAGGCTCAATAAAAAGGGAAGACCTTGCTTTGGACGGAAAGAATATATGGCCAGTCTTATCCGGGCATGAAAGCGCTTACGAGCCGCATCCATTTTACTGGAAGATCAGGGGTGCTTCTGCTGTACGGGAAGGGCAATGGAAGCTGATCAGGGATCAGACTACCGGTAAAAGTGAATTGTATGACCTGGCTGTGGATTTCAGGGAAACAACCGATCTAAGCGAGGAAAACCCTGAGGTTGTGTCCAGGTTGTCCATGTTACTTGCTCATTTTGAAAAAGGAGACAGGGAACGAAAGTAGAAAGGTCCATAAGGTAAAGGGGGTAGAAAAGTAATGAAGTGAAACCCTCAGTCATTTGGAATCGCAATGATTTCTTCCTGAAGGGAACGGTGTAAATAGCAGTAGATCATTTCTTCGTTTGGGAACTTAATTTCAATGATGTTTTTCTGTGATGCAAACAACTCCAGCAGTACGTTGCAATATATTCGGACATCTGTATCCCAGGTCGTATCACCTTCGAGCCGGATGGTAATTACATCACCTGTTCTCTCCATCTCGATGATTTCATATTGAAACTGCCCTGAAGACGCCGTATCTATTACCTGAAAATGAGTTTGCAAATAGGTGCTAATGGGCTCGTGATATTCCATCAGGTGCTCTGTAGTGAGAGTCGGCCTCTTACCCTCCTGGTTATGGATGGCATCTTCCAGATCATCAAAAAACAGCCTGATACTGGCATGCCATTCTCCGGTTGGATTAATCTCGATGTGATACGTGGTAATATAGATTGGGTGCAGTAGTGAGAGGATGGAATAGAGTAGTACAGATACCATATAGTGAAAGTACATTTTTGAGCTGACGCAGGTCATTTGTTAGTGAGGTGTGCATGACAAATCTCCCTGAACTTGCTACTTTGGTGACATCAGTTGCTACGTTGTAGTGACTTTCACACTTGCGACTCCTGTGATTTGGCAAGTTTCGTGTTGAGCGACGTCAACTCCCAGTGGCCTTGAGGAGGGTGCTGAGATACCCATCTCGCGCTGGTAAATTGAAAGTCATTCTCACCAGGCCTGACTGCGTTATTCCTTCCTTAGATACATCCCGGTATCTTTCCTCGTCTTGCCTTGTCAGACATGGCGATTTATGACTCCAGCATCAATCTGTGCATCTCAGTACCCTCCTGAA
>JAUILF010000174.1 GCA_030433135.1 Bacteroidia bacterium
GACTCTGCGAGATCATTCGGTCATGAGTCAAAAAGTCCTTGGAGCACCCGTCTTTATTGCATCTTTAGCTCTCACGACGAAACTCCACTACATAATCCCTGTTGAAAGTGGGTCTTGGTCGAGAGAATGAAGGTTCTGATCCTTTTAATGAAGGTAGATTTGAAACATTACGTACATTGATTTCGTTAGAAATCAGTACTATTGGTGGTGAGGTATACAGTGTTCACATCCTTTGAACATTTTTGCTACATCACCTCACGAGTTAAAAAAGACCGTTTTGATGTATATACGAAGTAGAGTTTTGATGCTGCTGGCCACTTTGTTGGCCGGATGTTTTTTTGTTGGAACATTTGACCCGGAAGGTCAGCAAGAGAAGAAAGAAGTGATGACCATGCATGCATTGCTCGGCGTCATGGAGCAGATGCATTTACGTCCTGTACAAGTCAATAATGAATTTTCAGAAAAGGCCTTTGATGACTATTTGAGCTATCTCGATGGTTCGAAACGGTTTTTTATTCAGGCTGAAGTCGATGACCTCGCTGCATTTAGAGAACAACTTGATGATCAGGCCAATGACCGGACCTTGCAGTTTTTTGATAAGTCCCTGGACCTTCTTGACAAAGCGATTGTCAGGAGTAAGATGCTGTATGAATCAGAAATCGACAGAGAATTTGACCTTGCGACAGATGAATTCTTTGAGTTAGATAGCGAGAAGCGAGAGTACGCCAGGGATGAGGAACAATTGAGGGACTATTGGAGAAAGACTTTGAAATATCAGATCATCTCCAAGGTAGAAAGCAGACTGGAAAATCAGAAAGACAAGGAGGAGTCCGAGCAAAAAACTCTGGAGGAGCTGGTGGCCAAAGCTACGGAGGATACGAGGGACCAATATGATCGATGGTTTGACCGAATGGAAGAACTGCGACGGTCGGATCGGTTTGAAGTATACATGAATGTATTCACTCAGTTGTACGATCCGCATTCAAACTACTATAGCCCCAAGGAAAAAGAAGAGTTTGATATCCGCATGGGCGGTAAGCTTGAAGGTATTGGTGCCCGACTTACTCGTGATGAAGACTACATCAAAGTAAGTTCTATTGTTCCCGGTGGACCTGCCTGGAAAGAGGGTAATCTCGAGGTGGGAGATTTGATCACCAAGGTTGCGCAGAAAGGAGAAGAAGCCGTTGACATAGTTGGATTTAGAACCGATGACGCCGTCCAGTTGATCCGTGGAGATAAGGGTACGGTCGTCATACTGACGGTAAAGAAGAAAGACGGTACATTCAAGGATGTTGAGATCAAACGTGATGAGGTTATTATCGATGCAGCTTTTGCACGTAGTGTAATACTCGAAGTCGAGGATGAAGTAGAAAAGGTAGGTTACATCAAATTGCCCATGTTTTATTCCACGTTCGACGGTGGAAATAGTTGTGCCCATGATGTCGCTGTTGAAATTGAGAAATTAAAAGAGGAAAAAGTCAATGGAATCATACTCGATCTCAGATATAATGGTGGTGGTTCGTTGCCAGATGTGATAGAGATGAGTGGCCTTTTTATCGAAGAGGGTCCCATTGTTCAGGTGAAATCACGTGATGAAGATCCTCAAGTGTATCGTGACCGGGATGAAGATGTAGCTTATGACGGTCCACTAATTGTGATGGTGAATAATATCTCTGCTTCCGCATCGGAAATTCTGGCCGCTGCTTTGCAGGATTATGGCCGGGCGGTCATTGTGGGCAGTGACCATACTTTTGGTAAAGGTACTGTGCAACGCTTTTTGGATCTGGATCGGGTCATCCGGGGTAACTCGGATCAGAAGCCTCTCGGACAGGTTAAGATTACCATGCAACAATTTTTCCGCATCAACGGAGGATCAACTCAGTTACGGGGAGTAACACCGGATATCGTTTTGCCTGATCAATATAGCTATGTGGAGGTCGGTGAAAAGGAGTATGAAGAAGCACTGCAGTGGACGGAAATTCCATCGACCGATTACGAACAGCATGTTTATACATTGCCTGACCTGAAAATTCTCCAGAAGCTGTCTGCTGAAAGAGTTAGAAATGATACGACGTTCACCATGATCCAGGAACAGGGTATGCTCATGAAGGAAATGCGTGAACAAAGCAGAATGCCTTTGAACCTGGAAGCATATACTTCAGAGCTGAAATCAAGGGATGAAAAACTGGAACGATTTGATAATCTGATGCGGGATGATATTCCTCATCTGCAAGTAGAGACCCTGGCCTCATATGAGGAGTACATCCAGACAGACAGTACTTTGATAGCAAGACATGATGCCTGGCTGAAACAAATAAGGAAGGATGTACATCTGGAGGAAACACTACACATTATGAAGGATCTGTTGCAGTACGATCCCAAATATGTGAAGCATAGCATCGAAGAAGAAGTTGATGACCATTGATGCCGGTTTCAAATGATTGTCTAGATTCTTGCCAGGAGTTGATCCCGGTAGGTATTGGAGATGGGAATTTTCTCTTCGTTGATGACCAGATGATGACCCTCTACGTAGTGAATCTTGTCCAGCCGTACGATATATGACCGGTGTACCCGCTGAAAGGACTGATCGAGAAGATCTTGCATATGTTGCAGGGTCATCAGGGTCAGATAGGTCTTCTCTTCAGTAAAGATCCTGATATAGTCACCGTACGCTTGCAGGTACGTGATATCATCGAGATTAATCCGGTAAATTCTCTTACCCTCCCGGATAGTAATAGTCTGCACGGGTTTTTGGTTGTCTGTATCGGCAAGGTAGTTTTTGACTTTCAGAAAGCTGGTATAGAACCTCTCAAATGAAAAGGGCTTGACCAGGTAATCAAATGCCTCGACTTCGAAGGCTTCAACAGCATATTCCGAGTAAGCCGTAGTAAAAATGATTAAAGGTGGCTCCTTCAACTGCCGGACAAACTCAATCCCGTTTAGCCGGGGCATCTGAATATCGATATAGAGAATGTCAACCTGGTTTTCACTGAGGATGGGGGGAACTTCAAGGGCACTGCTGCATTCATCCAGGATATGGAGATCGGGGATATCTTTGATATAGTCCCTGATTACCTTTCGTGCCAGGGGCTCATCGTCTACTATGACACTTTGATATTTCAATATCCTGCATTTAGGTCTATGACAAGATCAGCAAAAAAATATTGATCCCTGTTGTCCAGGTTTAATGTACTTTTTTCTCCATAAATGATTTTGAGGCGCTGCTCCAGGTTTGTTAAGCCAATTCCTTCCTCCTTACTAACGGAGTGCAAATCTATCTTGTTACTTGAGCTGAGTTCCAGTAACCCGTTTGAGGATATACTCAGTTTGATTTTGATTTCAGGTTTTTTTCGGTCACTGTGCTTATAGGTGTTTTCAATCAATGGCAGAAGTAATAACGGTGCTATTAGGAAGGGTGACGGATCACCGACCAATACTAAGCTGACTTGATGTGGAGCTTCCAGCCTGAGGTTTTCCAGGGCTATGAAGTTTTCAACATAATCGATTTCCTGTTGCAGGGGGACTTTGTCCTCATTGGTCTCATACAATACGTAACGAAGAGAGTCTGCGAGCTTAATCAGGTGTTTTCTGGTGGATTTCGGATCCTCTGTGGTAATGGCCGAAATATTATTCAGGCTGTTGAATAAAAAATGAGGGTTTATTTGATTTTTTAAATTTTCTAATTGAATCTTCCGGTTTTCTTTTTCTAACTGAAGTTGATTTTCCTTGACTTTAAACCAGTCACTGGTCATGGTCAGGAGCGAAGTGATTACCAAATAGGAAACCAAAAATTGTAGAACTTCCGTTATGGAATAGTAGCTGATAAAATAAAAACCAGGAAATAGAATATCAGCAAAGTGGTTAAAAACCAGGAAGTGTAAAGCCGTGCAGAGTGTTAGTATGATTAATACACCGATGGTGTATGGGAGAAATTGACGATGGACGAACCATTTGCTTATGACCCATTGATTCATGTAGACGCAGGCAAGTATTGGAATGTGAAACAGCAGGGTGTAAATATGATCCGAAGCACCGTTCTGATACTGGATAGTAAAAACTCGAAATAATATAAAATACGAGATACACCAGAGAAACAGGTGAGAAACAATGCGGATCAAGAATCGATATTTCGGGTTCATGTTATTGATAAATCGGTGCCAGGGTTTCTTTTAGATCATAGAGCTCTTCGTTGTTAGCGTACTTGGTCAGAAAGCCTCGGAGTTCCTCCGTAGAGGCGGTGAGGATAATATCTCCATTGCCATTTATTTCGTGTTTCAGCCTTATCCTCCGGTTGCGAATTAATTCTTCGATATAGTCACCATTAAGGGATTTGATGCTTATTCCATCATCAGTTACTGAAAACCAGGCAAAGGTATGTGCCAGTACAAAATTGGTGGAAAATCTTCCCAGCAAGGCATTTTCCCGGATAGGGTAGGGTTGAAAATCCATAAAGAGATGATCATCGATCGCTGTGAGGTAAACCAACAAGTTGGTGGTAATGGTGTCCTTTTCTGTGAGGTCGGTGTGGGTAAGAAAGTAGTAGGGTAACGGTTTTGATTCTGTAATTTCCATCCCGGGTGGACATAGTGATGGTGCTGCTATGGGCATACTGGTGGAGCTAGATCCATCACTGTTTGAGAAAGTAAGACTGGCTGCCCTTTCAAAGACCCAGATCATATCTTCCGGATTGTCTTCTGATTCATTAACTGAAACATCACCGGAGGTCACGGGGTTGGAGTCACTTGCGTCATCTGTGAGCATCCATGTGCCGAGAATTCGATCATCTAATAATTCTTCGCCTGGAATGACAATGCCGTGAATGGATGGGATACACCCTGTGAGTCCCAGGACAAAGATGGTAGCCAGGCATAGTGCTAATAATCGCATTTGTATCATGGTTTGTTTTTAGCAAATTTGAGATTAACTCATGGTCGTACCAAGTTTAATCGGTGAGTTGGGTCAATGACTCGTTGAGTGAGTCCCGAAACATTGTTTTGTACAAATCGACAATGTTTATTGGAGAGTCCTTGCCTTTGTATCAGGTTGAGCCTGTATCTTTAGTTATCATGATTGCTGAGTCCAACTTGCTGCGAAAGCCATGGCGAACATGGATGTCCCTGGGTTGGCGATTGGGGTTGGTACTGATCCTCCTGTTAGGCATACCCCGGTTTTACCTGGTTCTCCAGGCAAATATATACGGAGGGTACGGGATGGTTTCACTCGTATTTCTGGTGATGATGATCCTGCCGTTTTTGTTATTGACGGGAGAAGGAAGGCATCAGATCGGCATTTGTCGACCGGAGAGCTGGAGTCGGATGGTCGTCTGTCTGCTGGTGGGAATGCTCCTGGGATGTCTATTGTATTGGCTTGGTCATTTGTTTTATGGGAACAGTATTAGGAATTGGTATTCCTATATCTCTCAGAGCTATGATTTGCAGGATCAATGGGAGACATCCAGAGGGACATTTTTCGTCATTTTTGCGATTGTCAGTATGACCTTTAGCCCGATAGGTGAAGAGTGGTTTTATCGTGGATTGGTGCATGAGTGTTTTAGATCCAGGTTTGGAGATATCGGTGCTTCTCGTCTCGACAGCCTGGCGTTTGCACTGACGCACCTGGCACATTTTGGTATTATCTACAACGGTGAGTCCTGGCAGTTCCTGTTCGTCCCGGCCATGCTTTGGGTTGGCTCGATGTACCTGGCTTGCAGGGTCTTCTACCGGTGCCGGTTATTTACGCGATCGATTTGGGGAGCGGTAATCTGCCATGCCGGATTTAACCTGGCGATAACCTATGCTATTTTTTATTGGATATTGTAGGTAATAGGTGGGTAGGCGGATGCAGTTAATGTTCTTTACTTTCCTGAAGTATTAGACTGGGGTCAATGTTTAATTTTCGATAGAGTGCCCGTGCCATTTTGATGGTTAAATCTCGCTTGCCATTGAGAAATTCGCTCACGCGAGATGGAGTTGTTTCCAGAATCCTGGCGAGGTCTTTCCTTTTTAATTGTCGCTGGTACATACGTAATTCTATCATTTCTACCAGGCTCTCTGGTTTGAATGGGTACTTCTCCTCTTCATAAGAGGCTATTGCTTCTGAAACCTGATCCAGTTGCTTCTCAAGATGTTTAGGTAGTTCACCGTTGTCAGTTAGTATATTAAGGAGGTGCTCCATTTTTTTATTGGCAGCTCTGTATTCTTTAGTGTTCATTATTATATCCTATTTGCTATGATCTTGTTATATGATTTATGAGTTCCAATAAACCTTATATATACTTTCTTTGAAACAAAAATGATGATGACAATGATTCGATAATCATTTCCTTTGATATCGAAGACATACCGTTTGTTTCCAACATAGTCGACCGTTCTGAAATCCTTCTTTATATCACTCAAATTTTGCCAATCAGCAGCCTTCACTATTTCATACCAGTGCAATAACGGTATCCTGGCTTTTGGGTGCTCTTTTGAGAATTCAGTTAATCGTCGAGGTGTTACAACCCGCATATCAGTTGTAGTCGAGTATTAAAAGTAGAAATAAATTCTATTTAATGGAAGAATGTTCCATAAGGTCTTCTATTAATGTTGTTATTCGTGAATGATAGAAAATTGCCTCGGAAGCGATAGTCTTTTGCATTTTCGGGTTAAACTACCTTACCATGTGATATGGATTTTGAATAAGTTGTCACTATCTTACCAGGCATCGATCACTTGTCCGCCTTGTCATATGAATACACCAACTCCATCTGTACTGAAAGAACGATTATACTCACTGGATTTTTTCCGGGGCTTCACCATGTTTATGCTCATCGCCGGTTTCACGCGGCTTTTTCCATCCATCACCGAATATGCCCGGGAAGGAAGTATGCTTCACACCATCGGACTCCAGTTTGAGCATGTTGCCTGGGATGGTCTCGTATTCTGGGATCTCATTCAGCCTTTCTTTATGTTTATTGTAGGAGTGGCCATTCCCTATGCTGTGGCAAACAGGGAGAAGAAAGGTCAGACGCAGCAGCAGATCACCCGACACGTGCTGAAGCGAGCCTTTATGTTGCTCCTGCTTGGCTGGGCTATAACTTGTATTGGCAGTGGAGAGATCGTTTTTAAATTTCAGAATGTACTTGCTCAGCTCTCCGTCACCTACCTGGTCGCCTACCTGATCATGCGCAAGTCGGCCACAGTCCAGTTGGTTGTTTCGTTGTTACTCATTCTGGCCACTGAGATCATATACCGCACTTTCTGGGTAGAGGGTTTCGATCACGCTTTTGTGCCCAATGAGAACTTCGGTACCTGGCTGGATATGCAGTATGGGGGAGAGGATTTGCGTGGACATTGGGTGTCATTCAATGCCATTCCAACTACAGCCCATACGATCTGGGGCGTATTGGCCGGTCAACTGATGCAGAGCCATCGCAGTCCGGTGAATAAATTGAAGATTCTGCTGATTGCAGGAGTTACGGGCCTGGTTCTGGGATATGGTCTGAGTCCGGTTACACCCATCATTAAACGTATCTGTACTTCTACCTTTATTTTTGCCAGCGGTGGTTGGACCCTGCTGACGCTGGCTTTTTCGTATTGGCTGATAGATATGAAGAAGCAGAAGGACTGGACCTTGTTTTTTAACATCGTTGGGATGAATTCACTATTTATCTATTTGTTTGCCCATGTGGGAGGTACCAATCTGGTCAAACACGTGATTGAACCCTTTTCCATGGCTTTGTTTGGCTTTGCCGGAGATCAGGGTGCCATTATACTTACTAATCTGCTGGCCCTATTTGGCCTTTGGTACATCTGCTACTGGCTTTATAAACGGCGTATTTTTATCAAAATTTGAGTAGGATTTGCTTGCTCACTGTTTCTTCTGATTAGAACCCTGTCACTTAAAAATTCGTACATTTCAGATTAACCAATATCGGGGTATCTTGAAACGACGACATGCTATACACAGATCGGGTTTGATCTTATCCTCAGCCATTCTTGGGCCAGCCCTTTTTACTGCTTTGCCGGGTTGCACATCAGAAGAACTAATACCGGAGGAGTTGCAGGTATTTGATGACGAACAATATCTTCTGACCAGAGCTATAGCGGATACTATTTTGCCCAGGACCGACAGCCCTTCTGCCTCCGATGTCAAGGTGCCGGAGTTTATGGATTTGCTCCTGCAGGATGTATTTGAGAGTGAGGCCAGTACGCTGTTTCTGAAGGGACTGGAAGATTTTGAAAATACCTGCCTGAAGAAGTCGGGTCAATCTTTCACCTCCATGACTGAACAGGAAAAACATACTTATCTGACCGAAGTTGATGAAAAGATGTTGGGAGCAACCCATAGTGATAAGGTACCTTTCTACGCTACGTTCAAACAGCTCTGTATCCGGATCTACTACTCTACCGAAGAAGGAATCAAACAGAATTTGAATTACAATCCAATACCAGAAGGGTATCAGGGTGATGTCGCGTTGCGGCCGGGCGATAAAGTTGAAGTGGGTAACGAAATGTAATGCAGATGAATGACCATACATATGATGCCATTGTAGTGGGTTCCGGTATGACCGGTGGCTGGGCGGCGAAAGAATTGACCGAGGCGGGGTTGAAGACACTGGTCCTGGAAAGAGGCCGAGATGTAAAACACGTTCAGGACTATCCTACTGCACAGATGCCTCCCTGGCAATTCAAACATCGTGGATATCTTACCAGGGAAGAAAAAGAGCAATACCCTATTCAGAGTACCAAGTATAATTTTGATGCCAGCAGCAAACATTTTTTTGTTAAAGACACAGAGCATCCGTACATCCAGGAAAAACCTTTTTACTGGTTCAGGGGCTATCAGACCGGTGGTCGTTCTTTGTTGTGGGGTAGAGGAGCATATCGGTTTAGTGACCTTGAATTTGAGGCCAATGCCAAGGATGGGGTAGGTATCGACTGGCCCATACGATATAGGGATATTGCTCCCTGGTATGATTACGTCGAAAAGTTTATTGGCGTGGCCGGGTCCAAAGAGGGGATTTGGCAATTTCCGGATGGTCAATTTTTACCTCCCTTCGAGCTGAATCATGGAGAGAAGGTGGTCAAAGAGAGAATCGAAGCACATTATCCGGATCGAAAGTTGATTCCTAACCGGGTTGCCCATATCACTGAGGCCAAACCTGGTCAGTTTAAGGGGCGGGGACCATGTCAGGGAAGAAATATGTGTCACAGGGGCTGTCCCTATGGGGCATACTTTTCAAGTAACAGTTCAACTCTACCAGCAGCTTACGACACCGGTAATTTGACACTACAGTCACATGCTGTGGTAGAATCAGTCATATATGATGAAGAGACAGATCGTGCAACTGGTGTACGGGTCATAGATGCTCAAACTGGTGAGACCACGGAGTATTTTGCCCGGGTGATCTTTTTATGTGCATCCACCATTGCTTCAACGGCCATTTTGCTGAACTCCAAAACCGACAGGTTTTCAAACGGTCTTGCCAACTCCAGCGGAGTCCTTGGACATTATCTCATGGACCATCATGGAGGTATCAGTGGTAGTGGAGTCCTCGAGGGATATGAGGACCGTATTTATAAAGGTTCAAGACCGGCGATGACAGCGATACCCAGGTTTAGAAATATCGACACGCAGGAAATGGATTTTCTGCGGGGATATGGTGTTTGGGGTGGCGCCTCGCGTAGTAAGCTCAATGGGAATCAGGTGGGACTAGGTGCAGAATTAAAGGAAAAGATGGAGCAATACGGACCCTGGAGGATGTCGCTCGGGTGTCAGTCTGAAACCTTACCGTACTATGAAAACCGCATGGTAATAGATGAGGACAATCGCGATGCCTTTGGTTTGCCAATGGTAAAGATTTCTGCCTCCTATGGAGAAAATGAGAGGTTAATGCGCATCGATATCAAAGACCAGATCGGTGAAATGCTGGAAGTCGCCGGTTTAAAAGATATTTCACTCAGTGAATCTGAGCCCATTTTTGGAAATACAGTTCACGAAATGGGCACAGCCAGAATGGGTCATGATCCAAAGACATCGGTATTAAATGCTTTTAACCAAAGCCATGATGTGCCAAACTTGTTCGTAACCGATGGTTCTTGCATGGTTTCTTCCGGCAATGTAAGTACCTCACTGACTTATATGGCGCTTACCGCACGGGCCTGTAAATATGCCCTGGAGCAGTTGAATCAGGGCGCGATTTAGGCCGGCATGATTGGGCTATCATTTGTGTTGCGGAAGTTATGCTATTGACTAACCAAAACCCCTTCAAATTTTTCTGCTCTTGTGGAGTTTTCCTTGTTGGCATTCAGTTGTCCCACTACCTGGTTTCTCCATAGCAGGCATCCGGCTGACAAGAAAAACATGAGAATCCAGCAACTGGACCATAAACCCGTCCACTCAAGTAGATATCCGAAGATAATGGGACAAACGAAACCACCCAATCCTCCCAGAAGTCCAACCATACCTCCGACTACACCCACTTCCTCCGGAAAATAATCCGGAATGTGTTTGTAAACGGCTGCCTTTCCAATACCCCAGATAGTACCAATAAGTATAGCAAGGATAGCAAAGATCCATAGGTTTGCCTGAAAATAGATGTGGGTGGTTCCTACTGCAATCAATTCATTCTTGCCGACCTGATCCCCGGGAGCAACCTGTGATGTTTGCCAGGTTTCTTTCCTTGGGAAGATCATAAATCTTTTCTCTGCATCAGAAAGTGTGGCACCACGTTCCTGCAGGGCATAGGTCATACCATCGACTTCAATGACCTGATCACTAACCTGGGTTACCTGGCCCGAACGTTTAGCATTGATACCTTTTCCGGCTGAGTAAATATCCATTTCGGGAATGATGAGCATTGCTGATATCAGTGTGGAGGTAACCAGTACCCAGTACATGACCTTACGGGCGCCAAATTTATCCGACAACCACCCTCCGAAAGCCCTGATAATACCTGATGGTAAACTAAAACAGGATGCCAGAACACCTGCTGTAGCCAGGCTTAGCATATATGCATTTGTATAGTATGGTACCAGCCATCCGGCAAAAGCTACAAAGCAGCCGAAAACCAGAAAATAGTACATGCCGAATCTCCATACTCTTACGCTTTTGAGTGGCTTTAACATACCCTTGATCGTCCTGGTACTGGTGGATGGTTTTTTGTTTTCTGTTAACAGATAGAATATAACTGCAGTTAATATCAGTGCACCTGCATAGATCTGTGGCATGAGTCTCCATCCTTCCAGACCATGTGCCCCTCCTGTGAGATAGGTCAGTAACTTGGGTCCGACCAGGGTGGTAATAGCTGCACCTGCATTTCCTGCACCGAAAATACCCAGTGCTACACCTTGTTTCTTCTTAGGATACCATAGTGAAGAATAAGCGATACCAATAGCAAAACTCGTTCCCGAAAGTCCAAAACCCAGTGAACAAAGGGCGTAGGTCCAAAAACTGTTGCTGAAGGAAAGCAAAAACATGGGAATGGCACATACCAGTAACAATCCGATAAACACTGGCTTTCCTCCAAACTTGTCTGTGAGAATCCCCGCGGGAAGACGGAACAATGCTCCCGTCAATACAGGAATACCAATTAGCCAACCTACCTGCACCGTAGACCAGTTAAATACCTGGTTGTCAACCAGAAAAGTCACTAGCACTCCGTTTAACAACCATGCTGCGAAGCAAATGGTAAATGCAAAGGTGTTAGCGAATAATATTCGATTCGATTGCGCCTTGTTCATGAATTAGACTTCGATGAGAAAATTGATTGCGACACAAAATTACGTATAAATACGTATTATTCAAATAATTGAAACAATAAATAAGTATAAATACTTATTGTTTACTTACGTAGTAGTGACGGTGGAAAGGTTGGTATCCATCATATGTGGATTCTACCTTAAGGTATTTCTCAACCAGACAAAGGGATTGCCATTTTGAGACCAGCTATTCACCAGCTCAGTACGGCCGGGAACTTCGAAGGCCAGGTTGCCCAGGAAGAGGTCAAGGTCCCCATCCTGATCCGGATCACCTGATTCTATGATAATCCACCGGCCTAAATCAGGATTGGTCATTACCTGTTCATCGTACTGTCCATCACCCTGGTTTTGGAGATAGACAAAACTTTTGTAGTCCTGAGACTGATAGTCCGGAAAAAAGGAAATGGCTGCCAGGTCTAGGTCTCCGTCCATATCAAAATCCTCTACTTTGGTGCCATAGGCACCGGGAAGAGGGTAAAAAAAGCTCTCCTCAAAATGATGTTTACCATTATTCGCAAAGTACCGGATACCATGATAAGGCTTAACAATGGGAGGGAAATCTGCATTGTCGCCATTAGTATAAACTATATCCGTATCCCCATCTCCATCAAGATCTCTCAGGAAAAAGTTTGAGGATCCGTATGAGGGTGGAAAGGTCAGCCATCTCTGTTCCTCAAAAGATCCCTTGCCTAGGT
>JAUILF010000175.1 GCA_030433135.1 Bacteroidia bacterium
CCGATGAAAAATGCAAAGTTAGCTATCTGGCTGAGGAATTTAACCTGACCAAGGCTACCATTAGTGACAGTGTCAGAACTCTGGTTGCCAAAAAGCATGTTCAGCGTATTCAGGACACTCATGATTCAAGAAGCCACACAATCGCACTTACACCCCGGGGGCGTCAATTGGCAAAGGAAGTTTCCTTATTTGCCAATGTTATGGAAAGACCATTGGATAAGTTCAATCGCGATCAAAAGGAGGTGATGTTGCAGGGATTGATGAATCTTATCTATGATCTAAATAAGGCAGATATCATTACCATTCAGAGAATGTGCCGGACTTGTACATTTTATAGGACACCGGAAAAGGGAAGACATTATTGCAACCTTCTGGAGAAAGAACTGAAGACCTCTGAATTAAGACTCGATTGTCCTGAGCACAGCGCCCTCTGAAGAGAAAAATGGATGAGATGTCGTAGTTGGGCTGGAAACGTCAAGTTTCAGTACTTTAGGCCATCTATTAATGCCTATGGAAAAGACGAAAATAATACAGGCAGGTGGTCTGGCCCTTTTAATTTTCCTCGGTTTTTTTTCTATCTGACTTTTACCAATTCAAAGGATTGTCATCAGCTGGTTATTGATACCTATGAAATTCACTCAGGTATTATGATTCCCAACGTCACATCAATTAATTGTTATTACGATGCTCATGAGGACGTGAGAATATCAGTGTATGAACTCCATGATAGTCTGGACCGGGAAAGGTTTATCAATGTCGATAGAGTCGACGCGATGAACCATCTTTTTGGAAATCATTTGTTAATGGGGAAAGAACTTCCTCTTAATCAGAGTCTTCAAATGGCGACGGGAAAGAGGTGGGGAAGAGCCTGGACCTACCTTTATGAGGCCCATACAGGACGTCTATGGGCTGAATTGAAATATTAGTTCATTACTCGCACTTAATTAAGCAAATTATGACCCTCAAACTCCCCTGAGTTTGTTGCGAAGAAACTAAGTGAGTTCCTGGCAATAACATCAAAATGTCATTTATCAGGTTGTAGATGTCCGAACTATTTTCCTGTTGGATGTGTCCCAAACATATACCTTTTACTCGATCAAATCACTGCTTTTAATTGGAAAATTCCCTTTTAATGAAACTACAGAAAAACGACCATCACTCTACAACATCCCATGATATAAATTTTGAGAAACAAGCTCAACGCACGATCAGGAAATATGTACTGCTGGCTTCGGGCGCTGGCTTTTTAGGAAGGCCTTTACTTAGTTCCGCAGCCATTGCCGGGCTTCAGGTCATGATGGTTCGCGATTTGTGTAAATTATTTGACAAGCCTTTTGACCATCAGTGGTTGCGCGTAGCTATTCAGTCTACAACCAGTAGTGTATTTACTCAACTTTTAGCTTTGGGTATTTCCAGGATTCCGGGCATGAGTCGAATGGCTTCCGGATTTTCAGGGGCGGGAATGGCTGGCGTTTACACGGCTACTGTGGGAGAATACTATAAAATTCACTTTCAGAATGGCGGAGATCTCACGGATGCTTCTTTAACGGAGTTAGGTAACTACTTTATTGATGAGTTCAAAAGAGGGGATCTTTCATTGACCCAGTTTACCAATCCACTGGCCATTGTGGATCGCATGTTTATCAAATAACCATCTTTATGCTAATTATTGACCTGTATCATCAATGAAATGTGCCTGCCAGGGACCAAAGCCAGTGATCTGCAAAACACATATCATATCGGCCCATACGGTATGTATGGCATGACGTGCATTTACGTAGTAATCACCTGCTCCGAATTGTTGGGCATCTGTGCGGGATACCTCCGGTCCAAATGCAACTGAAACCAAACCTTCAATCACTGTAACCCTTTCGTCTTTCGGATGGGTGTGAGGCACGGTCAGAAATAAGAGCAAAAAGACTGGCATTTTCAATGTAAATTAGCTACCATCTTAGATCAGCATTCACTTTTAATTTAGGAAAATTTTGGTGTAAAAATTAAACTTCATTGTCAGACCAGATTGAAACCGAGATTTAATAATTCTTTGCCGGTCCTATGTGTCTATTCTCAATGAATGATTGTCATAAATTAAGGTAATATCCATGGTAGTCGATAGTATCACTTTACTTAAGGCATTGAAGTTGGTAGTGGTATGTAGTTTCTTGACTGCATGTATGACTGGAAATATTTCAAATGAGAGGGAATGGACCTTTGTAAGTATGCCGGATTTCCTCAATGTGGATTGTGACTATCCCCAGGATGGTTGGGAGGATGCACTTTCCTACATACTGGAATCTGTCAAACGGGAAGATCCGGATTTTCTACTTGTTGCTGGAGATTTGGTCATGGGACATTGGGACGACCCGGATTGGAACGACCGTGATACCATTGCCAAATACGCAAAACGATATTATTCCGCCTGGATCAATCGAATGGAGCATCATGGGCTCAAATTCTATACCTCTGTTGGAGATCATGAAGTAGGGGATAATCCATGGTGGACACCAAAGAAAATGGATGCTGTCAAGTTATATAAACAAGCTTTTGCACAGTATTTGAAAATGCCGCAAAATGGTCCTGCACATATGAAGGGAACGGCTTTTTGGTGGAGGCATAGGAATGTATTGTTTATTTCAACCGATGTCTTTGAAGAAGGGGAGAGCGAGCAGGGGATGATCAAAGCAGGAGTATCAGGAGAACAGCTCAGGTGGTTAAGGGAGGTTCTGAGTGAGCATAGGGATGTGGACCATACTATAGTTGTAGGTCATGCTCCGATTCTTGGGCCGGTAAGAAAGTGGAGTTCCAGTGGCCTGATGATTGAGGAGGGAAGGAATTCAGAATTCTGGAAGACCATGAAAGAATTTGGAGTGGATCTGTATTTATGTGGAGAAGTTCATGCGATAACCTGTACCGAAAGAGATGGTATAATGCAGGTTGCTCATGGTGGTTTGATTGGATATAATACCCGCACCAATTTTATGGTTATAAAGATAAAGGGGAACAAAATTGAATTGGAGATCAAAGAGATTGATCTGTTACCAAATGGAGATCACCTATGGCAGACGAAGAACAATCGGCCTCTGGAAAATGTGGTAATCACTGATGAGAATAGATCCAGAGGGTTTTATCCCGTTGGTTCAGTCACAATAGATAAGTCCGATGGTAAGCAATTTACCAACCGAAAGGGCTACTTTCTGGTTAAATATGAGACAAGTAGCGATGCCGCTGTACCTCTGTTTACCAGGGACAAGGGCGGCAAATTTTCTTTTGAATTACCGCGCATTACCATCGATGAAAATTGAACGAAAACTGACCATTCCCTTGGTTGCGTCCTCGTGGCAGAATTGACACAAGATTCTTAACTTCAACGACCTCCGTCATACCAACGTGCTTTATACAGTTTGATTTCCGGAAAGTTCAGGATGAATGATGGCTCTACAAATCGCACGTGATGCGCCCACCAGCTTTCCTCTGCAGCAATATACATGGTTTGCCCCCTGGAATTTTTAGTCAGGCTCTTGATGTCAACCTGATGCGGAAGTTCTATTTTTTCAAATTGATGTGTGGCCAGATCAAAGGCCCAGGCATTATGGTGCTCAGTCAGAAGCAGTTTATGGCCATCGGGAGTCAACTGGAGGTCATGTCCACTCTCTCCGGGTATCTGCCATTCGTTCACCTTTTTGAGAATGGCATCCGGATCCATTTTGTACTCACGTAAAACATCAAAACCCAGTGCATAAAGTGATTCTCTTTGCTTGTCCCATACCACTCCATGCCCGGAATACAAACTGTCACTGAAAATTTCATCACCACCCTTATCCAGGTCAAAGACCACTATCTTGTTCCCTTCTTCATTAGTTGAAGCAGCCACTGCCAGTTTGTTGCCCGGAAGCAGTTCGAGTGAATGTGCGTTGGCAACTTCTGTGTAGAAATGTACTTTTTTACTTTCTATTTCGACGACAGCCACTCCCCATGATGAAGACGAAATCAACATGGTTTCTCCGTCTTCCACGGCCTTGCAGTCGTCAATGCTATTAAATTTTTGCTCGCGGTATGCCTCCGGCAGATCCACGGCAGTTTTGGCATTCCATTGCCAGACGATATGGGGATTGTTTGTCTCAGATTTCGTCAAATCTACCATCAGCACCAGACTGTCGCCACATACTATGATCGTATCAGTGTTAGGTTGATAAGAGGCCAACGATGTGCCGCTGTTCTGACTGCTTGCTATTAAGGAAAAATGAGTGGAAAAAAGAATCACACAAAGGAGGCAAAAACAAGTCGTCTGGAGCCAGGATTCAGGTTTATCGGGAGAGGCATGTTTGATGAAGCAGGTGGCCATAAGAGAAGGTTTGCTATCAAGTGACTGGATCATAGTTACTAGCAGTGAAGATATTCAATAGGGGAGATGATCGGAAGCAGTATCTGGTCTTTTTACATATATTTATTAAGTACAAGGTATAGTACTGTGACAGAACTTTCTACGGAACAGTTATTGCGAGAGGCCTGGAGACAGCGGGGCCTGGGCCACTACAAGCAATGTAAGGACTTGATCGATCAGGCCAGTGAACTTTGTGTTGATGATGATTACCTGACTTGGGGCAGGTTGTATCACATTTATATGCAGATAGAAGCAGACCATGACCGCTTTGATAAAGCATTATCGTATAGCCGTAAATCTGTTTCCTTCTATGAGCGATCGAAAAATCCTCCGAGGCTGGCCCATGCCACAAGGCACCTGGCTGATCTGGAGTGTCACCTGGATATGCTGACCGAATCCTACAATCACTACAAAAAAGCTCTTGACCACTATCGTCAGAATAATAGTCCGGCTATGGATCTTGCAAATACTTTGCGTGGCTTGGCTATATTGTTGGAAAAAAGCAACGATTTGGATGCTGCCAGGGAGGCATGGAAAGAGGCCAGGGATATTTATGACAAATATGGTATTAAGGAAGGGGTGGATGAAGCGGAGGAACGATTGTTAAAGTTGAAGTAGGGATAGAATTAAAATGAGTTTCTGACAAATATTCTGAATAGAATGGAAATAAGAAAAGTTAATCTGGAAGAAAAATTGGATCTTTTTAGTGATTACTGGTCGCCAAAAATTGTAGCAGCATTAAACGGGCAACAAATTAAGCTGGTCAAATGCAAAGGTGATTTTGACATGCACCATCATGAATCAGAAGACGAATTGTTTTACGTGATTGATGGAAAATTATTTATTGAATTGGACAATGAAACACTCGAATTAAATCCCGGTGAGTTGGTGGTGATCCCAAAGGGAGTTCAACATCGACCTTTTGCACCCGAGGAGGTACATGTTATGCTTTTCGAACCGGCTTCAACGCTTAATACGGGGAATGTAAATAATAATCTTACTGTTTCAGAATTGGACCAAATTTAGGTGATTGACACCAGGAATTGATACGTAAATATAGGTTAGTCAGGTGTAGTCTGATTACGTGATATATGATAACTTCTACACCGCCAAGAATGAGCATCTTAATGGATAGAAATCAAATTATTGAAAAATACGATCAGCTGGTTTCCAAATGTTCCCGATTTGAGCGTAAGGGCAAAACCATGCCATACACCTCAGCCAATGGTCATATGTTTTCGCAGATTAACAAGGAGGGTCAACTGGGTATTCGGTTTGGGAAAGAAAAGCAGGAAAGGTATATGAAGGAATGGGGTAGTGACCATTTTATGTCCTATGGTGCCAAAATGAAAGGCTATGTGTTAGTGCCGGATGCCATGTGGAATGATCTGGATACTCTGGCACAATATCTCAATGAGGGCTATGATTATGTGATGTCGCTGGAACCAAAGTAATGACCCCAATGGATGCAGATAGCATTACTGCCAAAATAACTGTGCACATGGTGGCCAGCCTGGACGGATACATCGCTCGAAAGGATGGTAGCGTTAACTGGATGGAGTCTCACGATTATTTTGAAGGTGGGAAGGTGTTGACGGACGAAGCCATTCAACAATATCTGAAGCAAATTGATTGCTATGTGATAGGTTCGAGTACTTATGAGCATGCCCTGAAACTCGGCTGGCCTTACGGTGATAAGCCGGTCTATGTATTGACCCGTAGAAAACTCAATTCAGAACGAACAAATGTGATCTTTTGGTCAGCCAGTGCAAAGCAGCTTATTCACGAACAATTGAGAACGCAGTATCAAAATATCTGGATGGCTGGAGGTGCTCGACTGACACAATCATTTATACAGCAAAAATTGGCAGATTATTTAATAGTATCTCTCCTGCCGGTAATTCTGGGAGATGGAGTTCCATTTTTTGCCAGGCAAGAGATCTCACACCAATTACGGTTGGAGGAAGTGACACCTTATGAAGATGGGATGGTGGAGTTGTGTTACTCTTTAATAAAAGATTGATATCTTATTTCCTTCTTCAAAACTAATAATTATGAAATCGCTCTGCATAGGATCGTCGTGGTCTGCCATCGGAATACTTTGGTTGTTGTTCCCCTTTACGATAAGCCAGGCACAATCGATCTCAATTAATTATCCCGATCGTTATTATTCCGAATCGTTGGAAGGTCGCATGATACTCCTGTTTTCTGATAATAATGAAAGTGAGTTACGGTTTCAATTGAGAGATGGACCACAGACCTGTCAGGGATTCGGTATGGATGTAACGGGCTGGGAGCAAGGCCAATCACTTGATTTTGACCTGGAGGCTTTTGGTTATCCGATCCAGGCCCTTTCAGATTTACCGGCTGGCGAATATTTTGTTCAGGTACTTTTTCACAAGTATGAGACTTTCGACCGGGCGGATGGCCATGTAGTAAAACTGCCTATGGACAGGGGGGAGGGACAACAGTGGAATCGCGCACCAGGGAATGTATATTCTTCGGTAGGACAAGTGCACATCAATTCGGAAGGATCAATCACGTTAAGTCTGGAACTGGATCAAATAATACCACCTATTGAACCACCGGCAGACACTAAATACATAAAGCACATCCGGATAAAAAGTGATCTACTCAGTGAATTTTGGGGGCGGGATATGTACCTGGGGGCGCATGTTTTATTACCCGAAGGGTTTGAGGATCACCCGGACGTCAAATATCCACTGGCGATTTTTCACGGGCATTTCCCCAGTGATTTTGGTGGATTCAGAGAGGAGCCACCCGATCCTGATCTCGAGCCAGTATATAGCGCACGCTTTGATGTGGAAGGCTATAATAGAATCGTACAGCAGGAAGCTCACGATTTCTATAAGTTATGGACTGGTCCGGATTTTCCCAGGGTTATTGCGATCGAGATCCAGCACCCCACACCTTATTATGATGATTCTTATGCAGTGAATTCAGAGGCGCAGGGACCTTATGGTGATGCGATTACCTACGAATTAATTCCACACATAGAAGAGGAATTCCGTGGTGTCGGAGAGGGATGGGCCCGATTCGTTTACGGAGGATCCACCGGGGGATGGGAAGCCCTGGCCGTACAGGTGAAGTACCCTACGGAGTATGGGATGTGCTTTGCAGCCTGCCCGGATCCGATTGATTTTCGCGCCTATTGCCTGGTGAATATTTATGAAGATGAAAATGCCTACTATAAGCAAGGGCCTTTTCGCCAGACTCTGGTACCCGGGCATCGTGATTATCTGGGTAATGTGGATGCTACCCTTCGGGATATGAATTACCGTGAATTGGTTTTGGGAAGCAAGGGAAGATCCGGTCAGCAGTGGGATGTCTGGGAAGCCACTTTTTCTCCGATTAATGAAGAAGGATATCCCCAAAGGATTTGGGATCGAATTTCCGGAGAAATAAATTCAGAAGTAGCTGCTCATTGGAAAGAGAATTACGATCTGGCTTACATCATGAAAAGAGACTGGCAAAAACACGGCACTGCATGGGTTAATAAGATCCATTTATATTGCGGCGATATGGATAATTATTATTTAAATAATGCGGTATATCTGGCAGAAGATATCCTGGAAGAAACGTCAGCACCCTATTATAATGGAGAAGTAGATTACGGTGATCGTGCTGAGCATTGCTGGAATGGTGATCATGATAATGGCAATCATATTTCACGGCTACGATATAACCAGATGTTTATCACCAAATATACCGAGAAAGTACACCTTGTAGCCCCTGAAGGTGCTGATTTGCAGTCATGGCGGTACTGAAGTCTGTTATGTAATGCTAAGATTAAATTTTCATCATATTGTTGGTAATCAAGCATATATTGCCATATATTCGTACTAATTGTTCAGGGCAGGAGGTGCTCTGAACTGCAGCCTGAACGGAATACTGACCTGTCCTGAAGGTTGAAGAATAAAGGAGGTCAACAACGCATCCCAAAGTGTTAAAAATGATGAATTGTACAGTTTTGTACAAGTTCAAAGGCCTATGTATTATAGTCTTTTTATGTCTCATCGGTGGACATCAACTTGTAGCTCAGGTAGACACATCACAGCAAAGTGATGATGGGAAACTAATTCGAGAACTGTCTTTCGTGCCTCTTCCGGTTATCGCTGCCAATCCCGCCTCAGGCTGGATGTTTGGAGTCGCTCCTTCTGCCAGTTGGCTCATGGGACCGCAAGCGACCACCCACCGTTCCTCTATGGTGTCAACGGTGATCTACACCACCAAAAAGCAGTTTCTGTTTTTTATTAAGACCAATATTTTTACGGAGGGAGATCGATGGAATTTGCTGGGTGATTGGCGGTACTTTTCAACCTCTCAACCCACTTTTGGTTTAGGAACCGGTCCGGAGACGTCAAAGCTGGCTAACAGTGGTTTTGAGTATGAAGATGGCAAACTAAGTGACGGGATCGACGGGGCTCAGATGATGGAGTTCAATTATTTCCGGTTTCACGAGACTGTTTTAAAGCGGATCGGGGAGAGCCGCTATTTTGTAGGATTGGGCTACCACCTGGATTATCACTATAATATCAACGACCAGTTACTTAATCTTGATACCACTCCACCTATCATTACTTCACACTACGCGTATTCTGAACAATATGGATTTGACCCCACGGGATATGTTCTTTCCGGGATATCCGTGAATGCTATTTACGACAGCCGTGACAATGCCATTAATCCATATGATGGACGTTATGCCTTTGCATCTTTGCGGATGAATCCGGAGTTTTTGGGGAGCGCTCAAAACTCCTCCCTACTATGGTTGGAGTACCGGGATTACTTTAATTTAAGTGAAGAACGTCCCAGGCATTTGATCGGAGTGTGGACCTACGGCAACTTTGTGACTGGTGGAAATGTCCCATATCTGGATCTCCCTGCAGTTGGATGGGATCAGTTTGGACGATCGGGCAGGGCTTATCCCCAGGGACGGTTCCGGGGGGAGTCGGTGATGTACGGGGAAGTAGAATACCGCTTTCCCCTGCAAAGAGAAAAAGAAACTTTTGGTGCAGTCATATTTCTGAATGCAACTACAGCTTCCAATACGGACGCTGATATCGGTTTATTTGAATATGTAAATCCGGGATATGGATTTGGGCTTCGTATCATGATTGACAAGCATGCCCGAACCAATATCTCATTGGATTACGGCTTTGGAAGCTATGGGGCTCAGGGATTTTATCTGAATGTAAACGAGACTTTCTGATCACAGGGTCGGACTGGCATTACTCTAATGGTGTAAGCCCAGAAACACCAATACGGACACACTGGAAAATGGCCTCTTTTATCGAAGGAGAACAAAGATTGGCCTACTACAGAACATCTCCAGGCAACTGAGAGGATGTTTGATGTAATCGGATATTTGATGAAATACAGATGTTTATTTAAATAAAAGATGATGAGTACTAGAATTTTAAGCTTATACGTGATGGCTGGTCTGATAATTTTGACCTGTCAAACTCAACTGTTGTCACAAACAACAGATGATCATTATGAGAAGTTAGCTAACCTTCCCATCGAAGGTGGGTACCCGAGTGAAGAGGCATCTCAAGCTCTGGATGACGAGCTCTATTTTCAAAGAGCTGTACAAACGTATTTATGGGCACTACCGGCAGTGAATATGTATGCCATGAAAGAAGGTCTGGGCAAGACCTTTGGTGAAGGTTATAATGTAGTCTCAGTTTTCGAAAAAAGGCTGAAACCCAAAACGATTATCACCACACCCAATTCGGATGTGATTTATGCACTGGGCTTTGCCGACCTGAGTAAAACAGGACCACTGGTACTGGATGTTCCACCCATGCTTCAGGGCTTGTTGGACGATTTCTGGCACAGACCCCTGGTAGGACCAGAAAAGCCCGATGGTACCACATTTTTGGGAGATATTGGCTTCCCTGGCCCGGATCGTGGGAAGGGCGGTAAATACATAATTGTGCCAGACGATTATGAGGGTGACATCCCCGAAGGGTACTATGTTTTCACCAGCAAAACCAATGGAGTATTTATTTTTCAAAGAGGTTTCTTTCAGTCTGTGGATGATTTACAGCCGGGAGTGGATGCTGTGGAAGGAATAAAGATCTACCCACTTGAAGGTGAAGCGAAGCCGATGGATTTTCAACATGCTTCCGACATTGAATCATATGCACTTTTTGCCCATGATTATAGTTATTTTGAAATGCTGGACCGATTCATCCAAAGTGACAAAGTGGATGATATAGATCCATATATGCATGGAATGATGGCGGCTATTGGCATCAAAAAAGGAAAAGACTTTAATCCGTCAGCCAGAGAAAAAGAATTGCTGGGGCAAGCAGCCCAAACCGCCTGGAGAATGGCGAAAGACATTGCCGCGAACTTTGATCGGGAAGAAGATGGTCTTTGGTATGGGGACCGCAAATGGGTGGCCCATGCACACACCGACCTGGAAGACTTTATGCATACATTGCTGGACGAACAGTTTAGAAACCGTGAAACAGGTCACACCGATGTGAATGCTAAAGCTCACATGTACGTAAATCACTACTCGATCAGTACGGGCATGATGTCGTCTATTATTGGCTTAGGTGCTAAATATGGTGGTGCATACAAGGACAGTGACGGCAATTACCTGATGGGTGAAAACACTTATAAAATTACCTTTCCTCCAGATCCTCCAGCCAAATTGTTCTGGTCATTGACGGCATACGATGCAGAGACAGCTGCCGGTGTAGATGCAGAAGGTCAGGTGTACCCGTCACTCAACGGCATGAACGATATTGTAAAAAACGAAGACGGTTCTTTTACCATTTACCTGGGGCCAGAAAAGCCGGATGGTGATGTTAACTGGATCAAAACCGTGCCGGGCAGAGGCTGGTTCAGCTTGTTCCGTTATTACGGCCCGGAGCAGCCCTTCTTTGACCGTACCTACAAGCTGGGTGATTTTGAACTGGTAGAAAAAGGGTAATCCATAATTAATAATACACGGACAGAAATTTACAACGAGAAATTCACCGGAAGATCATAGATTTTTATTCGAGGTGTTAAAAAATAGCTAAATCAAAAATATTAGATCGATGGAAAGATTATTGATGACCGTAGTTTGCACTTTGTTTGTCCTGATTCAAACAGGGGTGGCTCAAACAGATCAATCTGGAGAGTCGGGGAAGAAACTGCCCTATGACGATCCTGAATTTAATGGAAGAATAAGTGAAACTTATAAAGATTCGGAAGCTGATCCTTCTCTTTTTGCTTCACCAGAGGCCCCTGAAGGAGCACCCAATATTGTGCTTGTACTAATAGACGATATTGGATTTGGTGCTTCAAGTACCTTTGGTGGCCCTATCTATACCCCAACTTTGGATCGTGTAGCGGAAAATGGATTAACTTATAACCGCTTCCATACCACAGCACTTTGCTCGCCTACCCGTGCCTCATTATTGACCGGCCGCAATCATCACAATGCATCTACCGGAAATATCATAGAATTGGGAACCGGTTTCCCCGGATACACCGGAATCATTCCTAAAAGTACAGCAACGGTTGGACAAATACTTAGAGCAAATGGATACAGTACATCCTGGTTTGGTAAAAATCACAATGTGGCTGACAATGTAACAAGTATTGTCGGGCCATATGATGGTAGGCCAAATGGTCTCGGTTTCGACTATTTCTATGGTTTTATGGGTGGTGAAATGGATCAATGGTATCCTACACTTTATGAAAACCAGAATCCTGTTCTTGAAACTCCTTCTCCTGAAGAAGGATATAACTTAACCCGCGATCTGGCAGACAAAGCCATTGCATGGATGCGGTATCAAAACTCCATCGCGCCAGACCGGCCATTTTTCCTGTACTTTGCACCTGGAGCCACTCATGCACCTCATCAACCCCCAGCTGAGTATATCGAAAAATACAGGGGCAAATTTGACCATGGTTGGGATAAAGAACGTGAACTGACTTTTGAAAGACAAAAAGAGAAAGGGATCATTCCAGAGAATGCTCAGCTAACATCTCGTCCAGAGGAAATGCCTTCCTG
>JAUILF010000176.1 GCA_030433135.1 Bacteroidia bacterium
GTGGAAGACCACCAGTCTGTGAAACGCCAGGAGAGCTTGTGATCGATCTCGTATGTCATGGGTAATCCTGCTACCCGGGGGAACTCAATATACCGATCGGGATAGATGCGATACGTGAATGCGATCTCTTCCCATCTGGACGAGGTCAACTGCCAACCATAGTCGCCCAGGTCATAGGACATCCTCAATGTACAATGTCGGGTCTCTGCATAGGCATCCGGTCCGAGAGTCAATCCTACCAGATATTCTATATGGTCACCCACCTGCTCCTGGGAAAGGATCTCCATCCCCGTGTCGGTAAGGTCACTCAAGGCAATGACACCGATCGCAGTCACCTGCTGGCCAACCAGACTCATCTTCAGCTGCACTGCATCAGGGACAGGATCCTGGATCATGGCCATCAGCCGGTCGATTTCGGACCGGGGTTCATTCAACTGTCCTTCGTTAGAGCCGCAGTTCAACGAGAGGGTGGAATATGTCTCCCTGAATATTCCGGCATCCTCCTCGTCATTTGCCGCATATTCTACATAACGGGATTTATAGGTTTGATCCGCATGCTGCAGACACTGGGTATGCTCTCGATCACAGCGATCCACCATCCCGGTCAATGCCTCCCTGGCCTGCTGGCGTCGAACAAATTCATTCGTTTTCATTCTGGCGATAAATACGTTCAAGGAATCTACCTGGCGTTGCACATGTTCATCATGACAAGCACACACCATAGCCGCCATTTCCTTGCCCTCAGCCACAGGGTCAGCTTTGAAAAAGAGATAATATACGGCAGTCAATACGACTCCCAGGAGGACCAATACACCCAAATAGATCTTGTACTTGAGGATGAACTTTTTGACGATCTCCCATTTTTCCGCCCAATCGATCTGCGGCAGTTGGATCGAAGGGATCTTGACCTCAGGGATCGTTACCGATCTGGTCTGCATGAGAGGGGCAGGTGATGACGAACGTGCTACACTTGGAGAAATAGTTGATCCTACATTCTTCTGATCTTCTTCAGTAGTGTCTGAAAATGCCAGGCAGATAGCTGAGAGCAACGTGATCCAAAAACCAATTCCCAACACTTCAAACAGGTCATTCGGGTTATCCAAACCCCTGAAGGCCTTTCCATCCGTTTTCACCATGAGGGTCAGCAACAGGATCCCAAACACCACGATCGGTGTCTTATACAACACCTCCTTCCGAATGTCGATTTGATTCCCATTGGAAACCTGGTTCAATATAATAATGAGTCCGGTCAAGGGAAAGGCCAACAGAATAAATCGAGTTGCAGGCAAATCATTTGAATATTCATGAAACATGATCTGTATTGCAGATACATCTTGATAAAAGATTTTGAGCCATGGCAAAAACACGCCAACGATCAGTCCTATACCTAATAACAACAGAATAGATTGAGAATCCTTGTTCATGACGATATCATTTTGTGTTTGACAAATCAGCTCTCGTATCAGAGAAAGTTTTCAATTTTATAGAAATAAAATTCAATTGTCCAGGATCGGTACTGAAAGGATCATCAAGTTAGAATACAGTCGATCCTACTTACGCACCAGCCGGACAAACCTTTGGGAGTCATATCTACCGGTTCCCTGAAAAACCATTTCCTTGAAGGAACATCCGATCAGGATATAGTCAATAATGGGCAATGCACTACCAATCCTTTGATGGAATTTTATGGTGCAGTCTTCATCGATGTTGAATTCCGCTACTCGTTTACATTACCGTCCCGATTCTTGTGCACACAACTGACTGCGTCATCTTCCGTATGGCCAGTCACTTCGATAAAATCATCGTTGAGCGGGATACTCCAGGACCCTTTAATATGACGCAAAAAGTCTAAAAAGTCTTTTACCCCCAGGGCCTTGGAATATGGATACATTCTATCCAAAATTATCGTCCGGCGTAACTACTTACTTCTTCGGATTTGGCCCCTGAATCGTCAATCCACAACCTGAAAAGCATACCCGGGCTTTGTGTGATCAATGCCTCCTCTCTCTGAATAATCTACGAAGATGTAATTTCCAGGATCAAGGTCTACGAATCGCACAGCGGCTCCATCTTTAAAGATCTGATACGTCTCGGCAGGGGTATTCGCCTGAGCCTGACTGCCAAATGATGCCAGTTTAGAGGACACTTCAAGAATCACGTCCTCTTCTTCCTCATTTCTTAGACATCGAAACAAAACTTGGTTGACAAGATCAGTATCCATAAAAACTAATGGCTTTTCTGACACTTGTATAGCGACAACATCTACATCTAAAAATGTTGTAAAATAAGAAGTAATTGTCTCATAATTCCAATAATCGCCACTGCTATACTGGCTCTTCTGAATATCCAACCTGGTCAGAGGTTGATACCCTTCCTTATCGATAAAGAATATACCCTTTTCTTCCGGCATCTTGTAAATTGGGTAGGTCTGAATAGGTAGTAATGATTCAGTTGCAATATTGACAGAAAAGGTTGTATCAGAATACCCAGACTTGGAAATATGGACCGTAAATTCACCAGGCACATATCCCACAGAATATTGGCCACTATTATCTGTTTGATCCTCAAATTGAGTTCCTATGACCTTGACACTCACCCCAGTGAGGGGTTGACCAAATTCATCTATAACAGTTCCTTCAATGGCCGTTTGTTGACAACCTGTCATCAACCCTATTAAACTGCCTGCGATCAAAATCAACTGAAATGCTTTCATTGCAATTTTATTGAATAGATTTTAGAAATAAGTTCTCCTTATTAAAATAAAGCTTCGTCTTACCCTCAATCATGTACACAACGGCAAGGCAATCGATTGGTGCCGCTGACAGACCCTGTGCTGAATTGATTTTGGATCGAGTTGTTGAATTCTGCTGTCCGATATTCACCTCCCGTAAATTGACTGGCTGACCAATACCAGGCTTTCACACCCAGGCCATTCCAGCTGAGGATGCCCGGAGCCCATTTACCGGTCAACTGGAAATCCAGTCCGGAAGACCCCCCTTCAATCAGGCTCGCATAAGCCAGGAACGTATCTCCACCATAATAATCCAGGAGTGTCTGCCACTCGGCCTTGGACGGCACATGCCAACCCTGTGGGCACAGTCCCTTCACACCACTGGGATCCTGGTTGGATGCAGCCTCACCATTCATCAAGACCGGCCAGGTGTAATACCGCCCATAGGTGGCCAACAACGCCGGGTTGTTCTGATAGGGCGTATCATCACCGGCATTCGGTGAATCAAAGCGGAGGTTCTCCTTCATCCAGCATTTGCCGGCAAATTCTACCGCAGCATAGACCTCCCCATCCCGGATATCTGTAAAGGTGGCGGGGCAACTTTGCTGGGAAGGAGAGACATTCCCAACGACCAGAATGCTCTTGTTGCCGACCGACGATTGCACTGTGATACTTCCGCTATGCAGTCCCACATTCTGAGCAGTTAGATAGACGTTGCAGGAAAAAGACTGATTGGGCTGAAGCACCTTAGGCAATCCAGGCAAACCGTTCAATACGAAATTCGAATTTCCTGAAGTTACCTGAGTAACGGTGAGAGCTACCGTTCCAGTATTGGTCACGGTCATCCCTGCCGAAGTCGGCTCACCCAGCACAATGTCACCAAAGTCCAGGTCGTCGCTCAAGGTCAATATGCCCGTACCGGCAGAAGTCGCAGTACCGGATAGATTGATTGTCGCTGTGCCTGATGTGGCATCCGATTGTACGGCCACCTGTCCGGCATAGATCCCGGTACTCTGGGGATCAAAGGTGACAGTGATATCCAGTTTCGCATTGGGAGCGATCACTATTGGCCCGGCAAATGAGGTACTGAAAGGGGCTGGAGTTCCAACACTTTGGATGGTCATCGGACAGGTTCCTTGATTGGTAATGGTCAACACCCGGGTGGGAGCTGGCACAGGCTTCACAGTCACCGTACCAAACTGCAGATTACCGGAAAGTGAGATCACCTTCGGACAGGCATACAATCCGGCATCTTCTGTCACATAGGCCTGGTTGATCAGTTGGGGTACGACATTGTAGCCCATCCAGAAGGACCCATTTGATCCCCATCCCTTGCCCCACGAATTCAGGACCTTGACAGCCTGGCGGCTATTATCATACCCATAGATCACCATGGCGTGATGGATCGAGGCGCCAGTAGAGTTGTTCGTATTCCAAACAAAATCATTGGAATGGGGCATGTTCTCAAACGAGTCATCACGGATGTACACCCCGATCACGACGGGCATCCCATGAAACAATGCCTCTTTGATACTACTGACCTCTGCCGGTAGCTTTTTATAGGTCGAGATCCTGTTCTGTGCAGCGATGGCAAATTGGTTAGCATCCGGCAGGAGGGTGCAGTCACTATCTGAATACCCCATGCTCTCCATTGGACACACGCCTTTGTCCCGAAGTAATTTCAAAGCGGAAGTGATCTGGGTCCCTTTCAGGCAATTACCTCCGGACTTGACCTGATTATAGACAAAAGCCGGCGAACCCACGACGGTCGAATTGACTACACCGCCGGACACATAGGGCAGGCCGGTTCCGATCTTCCGCTGGTATCCCTTCATTCCATAGGCCACGGCCCACGCAGTGCAGGATCCCTGCTGACCCTGGTTGCCAGCTGGTGGCATATCCAGGATATGCATAGCAGGCAGGTTGCCCATTGGTGGAAAGGTTGCTGTCGCAAGCGTATCATATTCCTCCGGCATTTCCTCCGGCAAACCGGTTGCATAGACGGCAGTATCCACAGAAACTGGCTCTTCCTTGGTGCAAGTGATCAGCAGGAAGGGAAGGATCAGAAGAGGTAAGACCTTGTGAAAAAAGTGTTGCATTGTCATGATAAGTTCAGTTGATTAAATCACAGGATACATGGGATTTCCTCCTAATTATATTTGGGAAGGAATTATAGATTCAGGAATGATTTTGCATCATGATCCAAAAATCTGATGGAGTCCAAGTTTTGATCCCGCAAGATTTACCGACAATCTGGTATACTACCTTACCAGTATTGTAATAATGTTTATCATCAGGTGCGATATGGTAGCCCGATTTAAGTTTAGGCACCTTAATAGCATTCTTTGCGGTGAATTCATCACACTTCGTTTTGGACCAGGTATAGGCGACTCCAATATTTACTGTTTGATTACCTACTTGAATGGAAGGCGATATTTTGTGATCTTTGCAATCAGTCGTTTTTGTCTGCATCCAATAATGCGTATTTTTGGATTGACCAAATACTGAATGGCTCAATACAATTAGTGTCACTATGAAGAATACTGATTTCATGGTTTTTGATTTAATTGGTGATCTAATAACTTGAATTCGGTCAGAAATAATTAGATGATTAAAATTTGAATCCCAGACAGAGATTCACAAAAAATCCAGAGCTTCTGGCAAACGACTTTTCTAGCTGATCATAGTTCACAGCGAGGTATCCATTGATCTCATCGAGTTGCTTGGAATCAGAAACTGAATTTCCAATCTCATCATCTCCACTAAACTGGAGGTAGGTCCCCAGTCTGGCTATATTGATATGATAACCCATCCCAAGTCGCAGATCAAAATCATTCGAAAGCTCCTTGCTAATCACTACTTCGGGACGCAAACTCAAACTGGGTGTTGAGACACTGACACGAACTGACTCACTATAGAATTTGGTATCATTAACCTGGATATATAGGGCATTCTGTTCAATATCACCAAGAGTCACAGTTGACTGGCTGAAACCAAGCCCCAATGCTGGCCGAATGCTCAATCCTGGCATCGCTTCTACATGATAACCTATAGCAAATTCGCCTCCCCCGCCTCTCGCCCGGCCGAAATACACTTCGCCATTAATTCTCCACAGCCAGTTTGATGGGTACTTATACTCAAATCCACCGTGCAAGGTCAACGCTCTAGATCGTTCTTTAATCCGGAATTCATTATAGATATAATCCTTTGAAGGAGACTCATCCGTATAGCTGAATTGAACATCCTGCTGGTTAAACTTAAAGGGCCTTAGACCCATTCCGATATATATCGTTGATTGAACTGTCGACGTTGATAATGGTCGATATCCAGTATGTGTCCCTACAGTAACATTCTGTTTTGACTGAACTGGAGATGATGTTGAATTGAAAGTATTTACAGCCTGTTCCATTTCTTCTAGTCGTTGGGCCTCCAGTTGTTCTATGCGCTTTCTCAGTAGGGACATTTGGGTGTTCAATTCATCCAATTCCAACAATGCTTTCCCAGATTGATCAAGTGCCATTTGACCTGTCCCTTCTGCTACCTCTGCCTTTTTCAGAGCAAGTTTGTTGGATTCTTTCAGCTTGTCAATTTCCTGGTTGTGCCCCGTGTTTTGTCCAGTGTTACTTGACTGCTCAATTCGTGTTTCCTCCTTTACCACTTGTTGTTTGAATAGTTGCGCATTGACCGGCTCTGGAGTATTGACACTGGCCACAAACCGGCCTATAGAATGATCAAACTTGTATGTACCACTAATCCTATTTCCACCTAAAATCCCCTCCCAGGTTCCACTTTTGTCACCATTGTCTTTGGTCACAGCAAAATCCGTCAAACCAGGAGCAATCTCAGTTACAGCACACTTGCGAAAATATCGTGCATCGCACTGGGCCTGAAGGCCACTGAATACAGATAAAATGATTAGAATGATAATTAACTTTTTCATGATTTGGTGTTGTTTTAAATTAACCACTATGAATTTGATGAGAGCCATCAAAGGTTACATAGTACGCTGTATTTTTATACTACAAGGGAATACATGAACGTGTTGTCAGTCACAGCCATATCATGGCCGCAGGACAAGTATCAGCTTACAGATAAAGAGATGCTCCGATCAGATAAATGCCCTGATCCAGTCTTTTCTGCTGGTACAAGTGTTCTGGATTGCTGACCTGGACCCATAATCCAAATCGACGACTCGGATTTATCTGGAGTCCAAGATGTGTGCTGGTCTTTGTATAGGTCTTCTCAATCACCCTGGATGAATGGTTCATACTATTATACTGCCGGGTAAGACCTCCATATACGGTCACAAACCATAGCTTGAGGCCTAAATCACCGGTTACATTGGCATAATAACCTTCTCCAATTCCCTCTGCATTTCTATAGCCTATTCCACACCGTGCCTGGATCATCAGGCCGACCGGGCTTTTTGGAAAGACATTGAAGCGCAATCCGACATGGCCTCCATACTGTTGCATCGGTACGGTATCCTTCCTTTCATGAATCACATCCTCCGTAATCAACCTTTGCAGATACCCGTAATCGCCACCAATGACAAACTGAGCAACTGGGCGCCCCTTAATTTTGGGAGTCGCTACTAATTTATCTGATAGAGTGTCTGATACAGTATTGACAATCATATCATGAGGCTGTGATGGATTTGATTCAGGTGTTCGACTTCCATCAGATCCAGGACGCTCTGCACGTTCTTTCAATTCAGTAAGATCATCGATGGACACCAATACTGTTCCTTTGGGAATCTCCATTTGCGCACTTTGGTCTATTTTACTGGAATGGCTGGTTTGCTGTGCAGAGACAGTCTGCTCTTTTGGTGTTCTAGAATCTGATCTGCCAACTGCCATTTCTGTTTGAATAGGCCATTTTTGTCCAGTCTTTTCCCAAGTCTGTTGAGCCCGGGATGCAGCACTTTCTAATTCACCCCCCTTACCAAAAAGGAGCTGGATCATGGTAGCATCATTTCGTGTTAGGCCCCCTAATCCATTGTCTTCTGAAACTTGCCTTAAGGCCATGACCACAGCTCGAATGGAAGATTGCGGATCTGTAAATTCTGCACCACCATCATAACCCTGAACGACCTTGCCTTGAAACCAGATGGTGACCGGTTCTGCGTACTTAAGATTCCCCAAATTCACCGGGCTGGCTCCCTGAGTGATAATTACCAGAGTCGCTAATTCAGACGTAATACCCTTATGGTAGGCTTTATCAAGGGTTTCATCCAGGAACTCCTGATAACTGGTTGGAAGCGCCTCCATGACTGGCTCACCCTGGAAAGGATCAAAGTAGCGATTTGCCTGGGCCACGAGTAATGTTGAACTTCCAAGTAGCAGCAGCATCACAAAAAGAAGTCCTATCCATTGATTTGAACTTGAAGCCGAGTGAAAACCAGTGGCCGTATCAAATGTCCTTTTCACTTTCGTTTCATTACTGGTCTTCAATCCAGCAACATGATTTGGTTGTGTTTTGCTCTCTTTCATGGTTACTATCTTCTAAGGTGAATAATCACTTTTATCCTTGAGGCAATTGATTACGCCTCATACAGATATCCATATCCATCTATTTGAGTTACCCCTTGCCAGGTTACACCTGATCTGTAAATACTTGATCTTTATGGGATTCGCTGGCGAATGATGGCCAGGCTTAAAGGGTTGCACGACCCATTTGATTCATACTCAATCTCCCCTTCATGTCCATTTTATGGAATTAAAGATTGGATATGATCCAGGATCAATCTGGGTGAAGAAAGGGATGGCCTTGTGAAGACCATCCCCAAATACATGAAAAAGAGAGGGAATAAATCGGTAACTCAATTCGCTCATTCCATCTCTCGTTCAGGTAGCTTCCTGTTGATCCACTCGCCAGCCATCATCATATCACAACAGGTGAGCAGAGCCCTTCATTTCCTGCTCTTCGACCCCTCGAACCGTACCAAAAGGAGTGATATTTGTCCGCTTGTAGGTATATTCAACAATGGCCCTGTTCTCTGCTTCAAATTCCAGGATCCCAGTGATCTCTCCAAATTCCAGGTCAGCCTGGCGAACAGACACCCATCGCTTCACGCCATCATGCTCTACATCTGACAGGACATACTTTTAACCTTCCCCGGTCAGGGTCGCCCGGACACCGTTCCCTCCAAGGGTCACCTTGGGTAGCCAGCCACTACCACGTGATGGTTCCGGTCGGTAATATTCAACGGTCAACAGGCCGGCCTATTGAAATTGTTCAAGCCGCTGTCCTGTTTGGTGAAAATTGATCGCTCTATCCTCCAATAATACCCGGACAGGTTCAGCCAGTGGATATCCCAGATCGCGAATAAGAACTTCTCCAGCTCTTTTACGGCTAAGCTTGTCATTGTATGATGATGCCAGAAACAGTATAAAGAGTACTGGGAGCCAAACATGATTCAGTTGAGTATTCATGGCCAGTTGTGGAGGTGTATTCATTATATGACGAAAAAAATGAATTCAGCCGCATTCCGGTTCCTCGATTCCGCTAAGGATTGGAGGTGAGAGAGCTCATATCCAGCCCATTCGACAGGATAGATAAACCATATGTGTCGTATTCCGAGCAGATAGTTGTTTGATCATTTTCCGTCGATGGGTATTCACTGTAGTCGGTTCGATATAAAGTTCCTTTGCAACCTCATCACTGGTCATACCATTGGCAAGAAGGATGAGCACCTCCAATTCGCGCTTAGAAAACAGCCTAACATCGGATGAAACAACTAGATTCTTCCTACCGATTTCCTTCAATGCCATCATTATTCCAGTTTTTTCCAAGAACTCCAACAGTCTGACTCCTGGATTACTGGTGTATTTGGCCAGAATGGAGATGGTTACATCGGTTTTACACATTTTAACTTTCCTGCTGGGAATCAAGTCCTAAGAAAGTAGATTGAGAATAGCAGGAGGCCATAAAATCCCGGATATTCGTCTTTGTCATGAGAAGGTTATAATTTCGTTCAACTAGAGAGTAGAACCTTACTATGACCTTGACTGACCCAATAGCTGGAATTCGGACAGGAGACCGGAAAACTGTTGATTCGATTTGGACTGATCTTTTTCCAGCCGTCAGGAAATGGGTCCGTGATTGTGGCGGTTCAGATGACGATGCCAAGGATGTCTTTCAGGATGCCCTCATGGTGATCTACGATAAGGCTGGCAAACCTGATTTCCAATTGACCAGTAAGTTCAGTACCTATTTCCTGGGTATCTGCCGAAACCTGGTCGGGAATCTTTTTCAAAAAAGATACCGCCGGGATGTCACCTTATCTGATGAGCTCAAATCTATAGCTGAAGAACCCATAGATTACGAAGTTCGAGATAGAAAAAAGCTCTTGGATAATGCCCGAAAACAACTAGGTCATGACTGCCAAAGAGTGCTCGATCTCTTCTTTCAAGGCATTTCCATGGTGGAGATCGCTGCCAGCTTGGGTTTTGCCAGCGAAGGATATGCCAAACGACGGAAGCATCAATGCAAGGAGCGACTTGTTGACTTGGTGCGCAGTCAGCCTGGGTTTGAGGAATTACTCTACAATTGAGAATGTTACCTGTATATGGACCACAAAGACCGTATTGACGATTATATCACCGGCAACCTGACACCCGAGCAGGTTAAAATTTTCGAGGAGGCAATGGCCCTTGATGCCGGGTTGCGAAAGGAGGTCAACTTTCAACGACAGTTGCACGGCCACTTCCAGGATGAAGGGAGACAACGGCTTCTTTCCGTGATAGATGAAGTCATCAATGATCAATCAACAGGCAACCGCCAACTGGGTGAAAAACCACCTCCAAAATTCCCGTGGTTGAAATGGACAGGTTTAACAGTGATCCTAATTGTCGCCACATGGTTCATTTGGTGGCAATCGGACGTAAAGCCAAAACCTGTTTTACCAAAACAAGAAGTTGGATTTCCACCCCCACCTGTCCCCAAATCTATTCCAGAAGAAGTTATTCCAACAGAGTCCGGAGAGCTACGAGCCGAAGTCGAACCAGAATTGGAAAAGAACGAAGGACTCTTGGCAGAAGTTGACCCTCGCGACTTTAATGTTAATCCATCCATGGAAAGTTTAATGACCGGTATGAGAGGAGATGAGGTAGATATCACTCTGGAGGCACCTCTATTCAATGCAAAAGGATTAAAATCTAAAAAAGGAAAGACTAAAATTACCTTCAAAGGAAAAGTGGAAGGTCTGATGGGTCAAGGCATAAATTTACAGGTATTTAGCAATCAGGATATCAATCAACCGATTGCTACTTATCCCATAGAAATCCTGACGAATGAAGAAGGGTCTACTTCTTTTGACACTACATTCAGACTCGAACTCAAGCCCGGCCTTTACTACTTTTCTCTTATGACTTCAGAGGATGAAACCGAAGTAATTATCGGAAAATTTTTGATCGACAAGCCTTAGTTAGCCAAAATGAAAAGGCCAACGACACGGTCTCGTATCGTTGGCCTTTAATCTGGCTCAGGTATTCCCTATTCTGTCTCCTGGACAGGCTCTTCGGCCGGCTCGGGTAGGGTGACTTCATTTTCCTTCACTGCCCGCCGCTCGCAGCGATCGCACAGATCAGTGATATTCTTCAACTCCCGGGCCTGCGCCACGGTGCCTTCGAAGATCTCAGTGGTCCGGTCGGAGTTGATGTAGGAACAATCGGAGAAGAGGTGATAGCTCTTGCCGGATTTGGTCCAGTAGACATGGTTGACACCACCTGTCAACGACTCCACCTGTGCAGTTTGCTCCGTATACTGCTCGATGGAAGCCGGGTTGAGGTCGACACCTGTTGAACCGGCAATGATCAGAGCAATGGCGGCAATCGTGCCAACAATTCCCTTCTGCTTTCCACTGAGATCCTTGTTGGTGAAAATGAGGATGACCAGGGGCAGGAAGGCGATAATACTGATGATCACCCCCAACTGGTTCTGGATAAAGAAGCGGGTCTTGTCCTTTTCGGAGGCAGGATCCAGGCGATTGGCCTTCTTCCAGAGTACATTACCGATGACGGCAAAGATCAGGGCGCCGATGATGAGGCCGATCAGCCAACCCATTTCGACGGGTGGTTTCCGAAGGATCATGATGGCCCAGACCTCAATCCCGATCGCTGCGATCCAGGAGAGGATGGAAAAGATGCGAAGGTTCCTGGCTTTGCCCTTGCTTTCTGCTGAGGCCACGAAGCCGGTGCTACCAGATGTGGTGTTTGCCTCGTCACCTCCTACGCGGGTGACCTTCTTGGATGTGCCTTTGTCTGTCATCGTATTGTTGTTGGTAGAGAAGGAATGGTAATCCCTTACACGTCCTGTTATGATGCGCCTCTGGGATAGTATGCTAATCTACATATTTCTATGTATTGCACAAGCCCTTGCGCTTGAAAGGTATACTCAACCAACCCTTTTTGTAGGCATCTGCAAGGCTTATCTGGACCATCTGGCACAGCTTGATCAGCCATTGAGTGTTGTAAATCTGCTACTCCATCAACACAAATCCTGCCCAGAAATAGGGGCTTTGATATTTGTCCCGCATCTCAAGTTGCGCCGCCTGGAACGCCTCCGGAACAGGCAAACCTTCTTCCAGCCATTTGGTATAGAAGGTGGTCATCAGATCCTGGGTCTGGAAGTCGGGAACCTGCCAGAGCGACATAA
>JAUILF010000562.1 GCA_030433135.1 Bacteroidia bacterium
AGAGGTAAGAATTTTAGTTGCCGAGATAACTCTTGAGTGCATTCCTATTGTAGGATCTCCTGAGGCGGCGAAGAGCCCGCTCCTTAATCTGTCGAACTCGCTCTCTTGTCAAACCATACATTTCACCGATTTCTTCCAGCGTCCTCGAACTATTCCCATTAAGACCATAATAGGCAACCAGCACATCCACCTCTCTTGGGGACAACAAAGAAAGACCACTATTTACCTCTCGTTGTAAGGACTCCTCCATCAATTTAAGGTCCGGACCATGGTCATTATCAATGACCATCATGTCCAATAATGTCGAACTATCGTCATCATCACTTATGGGCGCATCAACAGATAAATGTCTAATGTTGCCTTTAAGAACGGTTGTGATTTCATTTACAGACATATCAAGCAGATCCGCCAATTCCTCCACAGATGGCTCGCGCTCAAACTCTTGTGTGAAGTACGTAATCGCCTCATTGATTTTGTTGTATTGTCCCACCTTGTTCAGCGGAAGCCGTACCAATCTGCTATATTCGACAATCGCTTGTAGGATCGACTGGCGAATCCACCAAACGGCGTAGGAAATAAACTTAAATCCCTTGGTTTCATCAAAGCGCTTACCTGCTTTCATTAGGCCGAGGTTTCCCTCATTAATGAGATCGCTTAGTGAAAGTCCTTGATTTTGATATTGTTTAGCAACTGAGACCACAAAACGCAAATTTGATCTGGTCAATTTATTGAGGGCTTCTGCATCACCTGCTCGAATCCGTTGGGCCAAATCCGTCTCATCCTCTGCATTCAGCAGTGGTATCTTAGAAATGTCATTTAAGTATTTATCAAGGGCAAGACTTTCCCTATTGGTGATCTTGTTCGTGATCTTTAACTGCCGCATAACCGATTGCTTTCAAATTTCAACCATCCAGGGCTTGACTTTCTCAGAAAATCAATTAGTAACCCTTTATGAATGAAATACAATATTTCGGGCAAAATAGTTTCCCTACCGATATAACGACAAAGATTCTAATAAGTTGAGCGATGCGCAGAAAGAATTTACATCAATCAGATCAAGGTCTACAAACCGTATATAAAATGAAAGATCCCGACATATTCCAATGTGCATTTTTCCAAGAGCATGCGACTCACTCGGAATACAAGCACCTGATGGCCAAACAGCCTGGACTATCCCCGGTTATCGTCTTTACCTGGCTTCGGAAGGATCGACTTCCTGGAAAGTCTAATCTTACCCGTTCTCTGGTCGATCCCAATGATCTGAACTTTCACCAAATCACCTTCTTTAAACACATCTTCCACTCGATCTACTCGAGAATGCGCAATTTCAGAGATGTGTAGAAGTCCACTTTTGCCTGCAAAGTCTACGAAAACACCGTATGGTGCTAAGGTCTTAACCACTGCCTCATAAATACCTCCTTCTTCAGGAGTAAAGGTGATTTTTTGAATCATGGCAACAGCCTGATCTATACCTTTTTTATCAGAACTCGAGATATGGATTATACCTTGGTTATCCACCTCTTCAATAGCAATCACAGTGCCTGTTCGTTCCTGCATATCCTGGATTACTTTACCTCCAGGCCCGATCACCGCACCTATATAACTCTTCTCTATGGTGAGTACAACTACTCGCGGAGCATGGGGTTTGAGATCTTCTCTCGTTTCTGGCATAACAGAGTTCATCACGTCCAGGATGTGCAATCTTCCAGCTTTCGCCTGATTAAGAGCCTGTTCCAATGTTTCATATGGAAGGCCTTCAATTTTCATATCCATTTGGCAAGCACAAATACCTTTGGAGGTACCGGTTACCTTGAAATCCATATCTCCCAATGCATCCTCGTCACCCAGGATATCTGATAAGATTGCAAAATCATTTCCTTCTGCAATAAGACCCATAGCAATACCCGAAACCGGAGATTTAATCTTCAATCCAGCATCCATCAGTGCCAATGAACCGGCGCAAACTGTTGCCATAGAAGATGAACCGTTAGATTCAAGGATATCGGAAACGATCCGAATCGTATAAGGTTGCTCATCAGGCAATACTTGCTTAAGTGATCTTGCAGCCAAATTGGCATGTCCCACCTCTCGTCTTCCCGGGCCTCTCATTGGCTTCACTTCCCCCACTGAAAAAGCAGGGAAATTGTAATGTAGTATAAAGTTGCTATAAGAGTGTTCTAATGCGGTATCAACCATGCTTTGATCTACCTTCGAACCCAGTGTCAGGGAAGTCAATGACTGTGTCTCTCCCCGATTGAAAACTGCAGATCCATGGGCAGCAGGAAGGTAA
>JAUILF010000563.1 GCA_030433135.1 Bacteroidia bacterium
TCAGTCCAGTCCAATTCAGCCCAAACACTGAGTAGGGCATTCCAGAAATGGGAATCCACATTGTCCTCATCAAGTTTTCTGGTTTTACGAATGTTTGAATAAATGCTGGGAATAGCCCTGGTTGAGGAATCATAACCCATAATCATTCGTCCCATCCAGATGCCGGCCTTTCCGGCATAAGCTGGTGCAAATTTGGGGTCAAGTTCTATCGCATGATCAAAATATTCATAGGCCTGATCCAGGTCTTTCCTGGAAAGTTTCTCCCAGTAGAACATACCTTTTAGATAACTCTTGTATGACTGCGGAACTACCACAGCGGGGTTTTCAAGATGCTTTTTTTCATGGGAAGTAACCTTGGATCTCGTGTTGGTGGTTACATCCCTGACCACCTCACTATACAGAGCAAAGACATCCTTCATATCCTTGTGATAGCTTCCCGCCCACAGATGTTCCTCATTTGGAAAAGCTTTAATGAGCTGTACCTGCATATGGGCCACTTTTTTTGCTTCGAGAATGGTCGCTTCAATCAGGCCATCAACCTGGAGCTCATTGGCAATGACCTGCATACTTTTGGTGGTATCCCTATAGCGCAGGGTGGAGGTTCGGGATATAACTCTGAGGGATTCTATCTGGGCCAGCTCACTTATCAGCGCGTCCTGCATTCCATCGACCAGGTACTGTTGTTCAGGCGTGTCTCCCAGGCTTTTGAAGGGAAGAACAGCAATAGAGGTCAGTCTGTCTTTCTGGGTGAGTTCCTGGATTTTTTGGTCTTTCGGCGGCTTGATATTTCCATTGACAATGGCATGAACGGGGACTGGCCTTGGTACATTTTTTAGCGGGATCTGACCCAGGTACACGGTCTGAAGTAAAGTACGATCTTCTTTTTGGACCGAATCAACTACCGGAGCTGAGATGTAAATACCCCCCGGGTCGGCAATACTTTCTATTCGGGATGCAATATTTACACCATCCCCAAAGACATCACCACGGTCTAGTGTAATGGGTGCATAGTGGATTCCTATCCGGATCTTTGCTCCCAGGTCAGAGGCTTTTTCCTGGATCTGCAGTGAGCAACTCACCGCATCAATGGCACTGGCAAAAGTGGCTAGAATGCCATCTCCCATTTCCTTAATCAGAGTGCCATGCCATCGACCAATGGCTTTGGTGTGGATATTTCGTGACTTTCCGAGGATTTTCAATGCATGGCTTTCGTCTGCTGCCATCATTGCCGTGTATCCTGCGATATCGGTAAACATGATGGCCAGCCGTTTGCGTTGCATGATCTGTTTCTACAAGTTCATCAAGAGCCTTTCCATGGGAGTCGGTGAAATATGGTACTCTAAAGTTAGTTATTAGTTTTCCATTTTCCTTTGCTGGAGAATCTGAATTTTGAGTGTGAACAAATGTGTTGCAATCCTGTGTTTGCAGTTTCAGCAGAAACCTTATTGCAAGATTATTTCTAGCCCACATTCATCTGGCCTCCCAGATCCCATACCCCCAGCTTGTCATAGGTGAACTCTTCTACCGCGCATAAGACTACATAATTTATGTTTAACAAAACGCTAAAAAAGTTAAACAAAAAGACAATACTGAGGTTTCATCAGTGTTGTTTAACTATAAAAACTAAAAGGATTCAATTATGAAACGTTTATTGAAATTGACTGTTTGTCTATCCCTTGTCCTATCTTCTGCGTTTGCATTTTCTCAGGACAAAAGTATTGTTGAATTGGCTTCCGAAACAGAGGCTTTATCAACCCTGGTTGCTGCAGTTAAAGCAGCTGGTTTGGTAGAGACTCTTAGTGGGGAAGGTCCCTTCACTGTGTTTGCACCTACCAATGATGCCTTTGCGGCACTACCGGACGGAACGCTTGACAACCTGCTTAAACCGGTAAATAAAGACCAACTGGTATCGATTCTGACCTATCACGTTATACCTGCGAAAGTGATGTCGACTGATCTTCAGAATGGACAGAAGGCAGCTACTGTACAGGGTGAAGAAGTGACAGTAGACCTGGGCGATGGAGTGAAAATCAGTGGAGCCTCAGTCACCAAGGCAGATATTAAAGCCAGCAACGGGGTGGTTCATGTGATTGATAAGGTCATCTTACCCCCCTCGATGATAAATTAGTTTTCATTAGGATGAGTTTAGATAAAGGGTCTTGAACAAGTGAGTTTGAGACCCTTTCTTAGTCCGGATGGGGTTGAATCCAGGGTAGTTCTCCTAAACAACAATGTTTTTGGACAATGTATAACCATCGACCATATTACCTATCAGCGAATC
>JAUILF010000177.1 GCA_030433135.1 Bacteroidia bacterium
TATTGCCCCGTACCGGAGTATGGCCTGTGTGTAGCCCTGTGAGAAGAGCAGATCTGGATGGAGCACAAACAGTAGATCCGGAATAATGGGAGAGGAACATCATACCTCCCTCTGCCAACTGGTCCAGGTGGGGAGTTTCAAAAAGTGACTGGCCATAACAGCTCAGATCTCCATAACCCAGGTCATCCGCCAGTATATAGATGATGTTTGGTGAGCTATTGGTCTGAGCCACCCCTCCGGTAATGGAGATAGTCAATACAATGAAAGTGATAAGAGAAATTCGATTTCGGATTTTTTGACAAGAGGTCATAGACAGTGATAAATGGCTTAGTACGATGAAAATAGCATTTTCGGCGGTACACAGTTGTATCTGTTTCTCCGAATATTGAGGTAATCGTATTTTGAGTGACCGTATCCTAATCAATATCATTATGCGCAAAGCTGAAATTTTGATAAAATCCTTTTTTCTCGCACTGGTCCTGTTCATCCTGCCAGATGTAAATAACAACTGTCAGGCCCAGGACGAACTGGATGTCATGCCCTACTGGTCTCATTTGAACCAGGGAGGTGATGCTTTCTATCAGTATTTTGTCGACAGAGCTATTGGATTTCTCACTGAAAGGAAGCAACACCTGGATAATGTCCACACTAGCGAGCAGGCTCGTCAATATCAGGAAAGAATACAGGAAAAATTAAAGAAGGTCATCGGCCCCTTTCCCGAAAAAACGCCCCTTAATCCTAAGATAACAGGGACCATCGAGAAAGAGGACTTCATTGTTGAAAAGCTTTACTACGAATCACGACCGAATTACTATGTGACTGCAGCACTGTTTATTCCCAGGGTGCGACAGGATCCGGCCCCGGCCATTGTATATTGTAGTGGCCACTCCGATCTTGGGTTTCGCAGTGAGACCTATCAGCACATTATTTTGAATTATGTTGCCAAAGGTTTTATAGTACTGGCTTTTGACCCCATTGGACAGGGGGAGCGACTCCAGTATACGAATGAAGATGGTTCACATCCGTACAGACCGACGCAGGAGCATTCATATCCGGGTACGCAATCTTTTATGGCCGGCCTTTCACCGGCCAATTTCCTGATCTGGGATGGTGTCAGGGCTATTGACTATCTGGAAAGTCAACCAGAAGTGGATTCTGGCCGGATTGGGATTGCCGGTAGATCAGGTGGGGGCACTCAGAGTGCCTATATTGCTGCCATTGACCCGAGAGTTAAGGTGGCCGCTCCCGAATGTTATCTGACCACATTTGAAATGCTTCTTCATTCTCGTGGACCACAGGATGCCGAACAAAATATGATGCATGGAATCGCAGAAGGTCTTGATCATGCAGACTATGTGATCGCTCGTGCTCCCAGACCTACTTTGATGGTGACCACCACCCGGGATATTTTCAGTATTGAAGGAGCTCGGGAAGTCTATCAGGAAGCTAAATCTATTTATGCACATTTCGATGCATCTGAAAACCTGGCCAAGGTAGAGGATGATGCAGGCCATGCTTCAACGTTAAAAAACAGGGAAGCATCTTATGCTTTTTTTCAAAAGCACCTGGAGAATCCGGGATCCTCCGAGGATCTTAAAGTAGAACTTTTTGAAGTAGAGGATCTGTGGGTTACAGAACACGGAAACGTGTACCAGGACCTGGGTGGCATGGATATGCATGGTTTGGTGAATGATATCATAGATAATTCGGAAGAAGTGGCGATTTCTGATGCAGAAGTTTTACGTAAAAAGTTGATTGAGAAGACGGGGTATTCTCAAGGTTCTGATGAGCATGGGGTGTGGTTTTCGGGAAGAATACAGGAGGAAAAATATGATATTGAAAAATACTTACTGCAAGGGGCAGGTGATTATTTCTTTCCACTGCTTTATCTAAAACCAAAAGAGGCAAATGGATCCAGGGTGTTGCTCCTGGATGATGATGGAAAAAGGAAAGTGTATGAAAAAGGCCAGCTTGTGGCTGACCTGGTCAATGATGGTTATGAGGTCGTCATGCCAGACTTAAGTGGATTTGGTGAAATGGGTGCAGGCCTGGATAAGGGTGATGCCGTCATTCAGGGAGTTACCTTAAATCTGTGGTATGCAGGTATTCTGACTGCAAAAAGTCTAAGTGCTGTGCGTATGGAGGAGCTGGATCGTCTTGTGAGTTTTATGGGTGGTGGGAGTTTTGATTATGTAGTGGGAAATGGTTTGCTTTGTTCTGATGTACTGCAGTACTTATCGGTAAGCAACAAAGCGGATAATGTGATTTTATATGAACCATTGATATCCTGGAAGTCTATGATTGAAGAGCGAAGTTATGATCCGTCTTTTGCTATGCATGCTCCCGCAGGCGCTGTCAGGACATTTGATCTTCCAGATTTGCTGCAATTTTTACCGGCTGATAAATTAGTGCTGGTAAATCCAATAGACGGCAGTGGACAAAGACTTTCTACCTCAGAAATAAAGCATTACTATCAGACTGTTTCAGATAAACGAAAAGATAAAGGTTTGAATCCCTTACAATTTTTTGGGGATAAAGATGAATCCACCATCATTGACTGGATTAATAAATAATCTCATGGAAGAAAAAAGGGTTTTGGTTACCAGTCACATACCGGAAGTCGGTGTACAATTGCTAAAATCTGCGGGCTTGTACGTAACATTTTGGGATAACAATGAGCCCTTACCAGACGGCAAGTTAAATGCGCTGGCAGCGGAGCATGATGCCATCCTCAGTAGCTCGGCCAATAAGCTGGATGCTACTTTTTTAGAATCCTGCGCCCACTTGGATATTATCTCTCAATTTGCTGTGGGCTATGATAATATTGACGTTCCGGAAGCTTCTCGTCGCGGAATCGCCATCGGAAATGCTCCCGGGGTGATGACTGAAGCAACTGCTGATATTGCGTTTGGTTTAATGATTGCAACCAGCCGAAAGATGTTCTATCTCAATCAATCTATTCGAGACGGTAACTGGACTCATTTTGTTCCCAGGGCCAATCTCGGACTTGAGCTCAGGAATAGGACCTTAGGTGTTTTTGGATTAGGACGAATTGGCATGGAGATGGCCAGGTTGTGCAGGTCTGCCTATGGCATGAAAATCATTTATTGTAACCGTAGCCTTAATCCTGAGGCAGAAAATCAATTGCATGCAACAAAGGTGGATTTAGATACACTTTTGAAGGAAAGTGATGTTTTGTCTGTGCATTGCAAACTCACAGAGGATACCAAGGGCACTTTTGATGCTTTAGCGTTTTCGAGAATGAAACCCACCTCGATTTTTATCAATACTTCAAGGGGTGCAGTCCATGATGAAAAAGCACTAACTGATGCTCTGAAAAACAGAACGATTTGGGGTGCCGGCTTGGATGTCACAAACCCGGAGCCCATGCATAAAGACAACCCATTACTGAAGTTGGAAAATGTGTGTGTTTTACCGCATGTTGGGTCAGCTACCGTTCATACCAGAAATGAAATGTCGAGGCTGGCAGCTGAAAATATCATTGCGTTTTACAAGGGAGAAATAATACCACACTTAATTAATCCGGAATTCAGATCAAATATTTGAGTTGAATTTTTAATCTAGGGCACCTTGATGAATTTTGTATACAATATTTCTCCATTGGCCAGAGTCAATTGTAAGCTGTATAAACCAGAGTTCAGATGGTGGACCGGGATTTGGGCCTCATGATTTTTATGTTGGCTTTTGTCCACTGTTTTTCCATCATAGGAAATTATGGTCCATTCCTGCAGTTGTAGCTTGGATTCGATATTCAATAATTGAGTTACAGGATTAGGATAAACTTTCACCTGTTGCTCCACAATTTCTTTTGCGCTGGTAATGGTCAGATCAATCTCCTCGGTACTCCATAAACCATCAGAAGAAGTGGCTACCCACCAGGTGCCATCAGATGCCCTCAGAATTTCAGAGATACTGTTATGGTATAAGGTACCGTCATTACTATGAAATTGCTCGAATTTACCATTCCGGTAAATATTTAGACCGTTAAAGGTCCCAACATGAACTTCTCCATCTACTTCCGTAATACAACTCACAGAATTATTACTTATTTGCGGTGACTGAAAAATCTGCCAGGCATTGCCATCATACATACTCAATCCCTGTGAGGTAGCAACCCACACGTTGCCTTCACTGTCCTCTAACAAGTCATTGATAATGCTGCTGGTTATCTCCGAGCCAACCATTACCGTAGAGAATTGAATTCCATCAAAATAGCTCAACCCTTCACCTGATCCAAACCACATGTTCCCTTTGGAATCTTCCATGATACAATTGATCTGGTCGCTGACCAATCCGTTATCCGGGGTGTAAGCAATGGTATCAGTTTCACTGATCATTGTCACTCCTCCGAAGCTTCCAAACCAGTACCTGCCTTCATTGTCTTCGTAAAGGGAATAGACGAGATTATGGCTCAGTCCATTTTCAATTGTGAGGCGTTTCCATTGTCCATTTTGGAAATAATAGGCACCAGAAGATGTTGCCACCCACATTCTGTCTCCTGAGTCACGAAAAAGATCATATACATACTCACCAACAAAGGTGTTTTGAAGATTGTAGTTCTCCCAGGTGTTTTGTTGTGTGTAGACGGATACACCACGGTTACTTCCGGCGATCCAGATGTTACCTTCTGCATCCTCGACAAGATCCCCTATGAAGTTACTGCAAAGGCCAATGGTCGAAGTGAAGTGAAGTATACTCTGTCCGGTTACTACCCCCAGACCATTCCAGGTACCAGCGAAAATATTGTTATTGCCGTCAATGATTATGTCATTGACCGTATTTCCATATCCGGATCTATCGGTGCTGTCTTCTGAAACGAAGGTAAACCGGGTGAAGTCCTGATAATCGTATTTCATTACTCCATCATTGGTCCCGACATACATATTTCCATCGAGACCCCGATTAAGATCACGGATGAATTCTGACTCTAAAGCGACCATCCATCCGGTATCGGACTCGATATTGATTCCATTGCGGAAGGTGGCGATCCAGATATTCCCATCCTTGTCCTGGGCAATATCCTGGGGGGTCCCATCCGACAAACCGTCCTCAGTATCCAACAGTATCCAGGATTCACCATCATAAAAATTCACTCCCTCACGATTGGCTACCCAGATATTACTGTCGGCATCTTCGAAAATATTGTAGGTGTATCCACCCACAAAATTTTCCTCCTCATTGGGTGAACTCCATTGGCCATCACGATAAATATTGATGCCATCCCGCGAGCCAAACCAGAGTGATCCATCCCGTAGCCGGGTTGCGCAGGTGATCCAGCCATTAGCTAATCCGTCAGCTGTACGGTAGGTGACCCATTCGTCATTGACGAGGGTGCTTACTCCAAACCTGAATCCAACCCAGGGATTTCCATCATTGTCAAAGGTTATGGCAGTGGTAATGTTGGAAGGAAGACCATCCATTTCACTAATGGTTTCCCAGTTAGCTCCATCAAAGGTATTGACCCCTCCCTGGTCGGTTGCCAGCCAGAGCTTGCTACCAAATCCGGAAACATCCATGATCCGGATATCACTCAGCCCGTCACCGGCGGTTGAGGGTACTGTATATGCCTGGAAATCACCCTGGGCAGTGATTTGCTGGTATGTGAAAATGGGAAGAATAATGATGATCGATAGCAACATCTTTACCGGATTTAAGTGCCTCATTTGGTTAGTGTTTAGGAGTCAACAGGGTCTTGTGCAGAAATCTACGACCCTTCCACAGGTTTTGTATCACCATTTTTGGTAGTTATCAGCAATTGACCACTTGAGAGATTATCTTAAGTCCCAACTAACACGATAAGAATCAATCCTTCACACAACGCACCGAAAATCCCAGCCTTTTATCGCAGTTGCCTCGGGATATATCTTGTTCTCTACACAAACTACTTGCTATTGAACTCAAACAGAGAATCCTTTTATTCTTCAGGAATTTTTATACATCTTACAGAATACCCTTGCCCCTTAGTAGTACTCCCCGTATTAAGATTTGTAAGAGTACTAAAACATGCAAAAGATCTGGCGGTAATCTCAGTTGATTCTGTTGAACTCCAAAACAAGGCAGTATTTCCATGGCTAAAGAAACCACCATTTGAAACTGATCGTTGGCCAACAGGCAACGCAGTAAACCGGGATTCATTGGTCGCTCCCTGATTAGGGGCATCCCAGTATTGGGTGCCTCTTTGCTTTATTTTACCTCCTGCATCCATACCTAAAAAAATAATGAGGTCAATTACCTGGCTTTCCGTAGGCACCTGCCATCCATCCGGACAAACATTATGGCTGTTTGTGTCCGCTACTACATAGTAATTATACATAGCCCCATAGATGTCGGCATAGGTAACCGAATCATGTTGATACCAGCAGTACCAGGGTTCTGCCTTTTTCCAGTCTGTAGTTTCTTCTCCGTAACCAATTGGTGTGCTGTCATTGTATCTTGTTACTCTAAGGTTTTGTGCCATCCACTCCTGTAAACCAATTTTTACTGTTCTGTATTCGTTCCCATCCACGTCAGTGATGACTGAAGCTACCTCGAAGTCAGTAAGTAGTTCCCAGGTAACTCCATTCCAACCTTCAAAATTCAATCCTGTCCAACGTATGGTACCAGGCTGGGGTGTGGGATCCTCTGAATTCTTGATCACAATTGCACCATCTACTTCCAGCTTTTCCTGGCTGAGTGCGGATGTGTTCCATAGTAATAGGGAAGTTAATATCAGTACTGTTATTATTCTCATATTATTTGTCTTGAGGTTTTACCTGATTAATCAAATTTTTTCTTCGCCATACTTCCCCTCTGGGCCATCTGGGGGGATTTTTAGGATCTGCAATAAGGTAGTCCAATGAATGCTATGGAAAATCATCATTTTTAGTAGTTTTCACAGGATTAATCCCTGGTTAATCATCTGCCAAGTCAATTTCATTGATTCGGTCACTCACAAACATCCCTTTCCACCTGCCTGTGAAAAGTACTAGCTTTGTATAGAGGAGCAATTTGTTTTGTCTCGATGATTATAAGATGCTTTTATTGGTTTACAGTAATAATGGTTTTCCTGTTTGGGTGCAGGCCGGAGAAGACCGTTGACTACAATGTGGATGTCAAACCTATCCTGAATAAAAGATGTATTTCATGCCACGGTGGTGTGAAACAGAGTGGCGGATTTAGTCTGTTGACCAGAGAACAGGCTTTGGCCAGTACTGAAACAGGGCTACCAGCTATCCGCGTGGGTAAAGCACATACCAGTGAAATGATCAAACGGCTCAAATCTGACGATCCGGAATGGCGTATGCCGTTGGATGGCGATCCTTTACCTCCGGAAGAGATCGAAATCCTCGAAAAATGGATCGATGAGGGACTTGAATGGGAGTTGCACTGGTCATATCGACCAGTAGAAAAGATCACACCACCAGAGGACGAAGTTTTACTGGGAGTCCTCGGTAATTCCAGAGACTCTGTACCGGTATCACCACTGGACCAGTTCGTGATACGAAAACTCAACCAGATGGGTATATCGTCACTTTCACCGGAGGCGGATCGGCACATACTGGTACGCCGGGCCAGCCTGGATCTCATCGGAATGCCTGCCCCTGGTGGTCTGGCAGAGAAGTACCTCAATGGTTCATCGCCGCAGGAGGATTATGAAGGCTTGATTGATTCCCTGTTATCTCTACCTTCTTATGGTGAAAAGTGGGCCTCCATGTGGTTGGACATAGCACGTTATGCTGATTCCAAAGGATTTGAACGAGACCCCCATCGCAATATCTGGGAATACAGGGATTGGGTCATTCGTGCCTTTAACCAGGATATGCCCTATGATCAGTTTATCACGGAGCAAATTGCAGGGGATCTCTTGCCACAGCCTACCGAAGATCAATTGATTGCTACTGCTTTTCATCGCAATACCTCTACCAACGACGAAGGGGGTACAGACAATGAAGAGTTTCGCAATTATGCGGTCATGGACAGGGTAAATACCACCTGGGAAGGCATCATGGGAACCACCTTTGCCTGTGTGCAATGCCATAGCCATCCGTATGACCCTTTTATGCACGAGGAATACTATGAATTTCTGGCATTCTTTAACAATACCAGGGATGCAGATACTTCACCCGACTATCCCTTGCTGAGACATTTTCGTGGAGAGGACAGCACGAAACTCGAACAGTGGATTGACTGGGCCGGAACCAAGGTGTCAGAGCAGGAAGTAGATGAACTTGAGGCATTTATAAAGACCTGGTCTCCATCGTGGTACTCGATAGAAACAGATTCTTTTTTCCAGTCCGACTTGTATGATACGAAGTATCTTGGTTTAAGACAGGATGGAGGTTGCCGCTTGCCGAATGTTGAACTGGAGGGAAATAATCTCATGTATTTCAGATACCGTACTTCGCTGGAAGATGGCCGTTGGAATCTGCATTCAGCTAAGACTAATCAATTGGTTGCCTCAGTCATACTGCCATCTACAAATGGAAAGTGGAGTATCATGTCCATTCCTCTTTCCGGGACATTTAGAGGATCTCACGATCTCATTTTCTCTTATCACAATCCAAATCTTGTGGATCCGGACCAGGCAGGGGTAATGTTTGACTGGTTTCATTTTGGGGATGAAAGGGACTTGTGGAAGGAAAACCCCGAAAGAGAATCGGATTTCATGGATCTACTTGGTCGGTCTGTTTCGACCACACCTATCATGGTGGAAAATCCTCCGGAGATGCGACGTACGACCCGCATATTTGATCGTGGTAACTGGTTGGTACAAACGGAAAAGGTCGAACCTGCAGTGCCGGATATTTTTCCCAACCTGGATGATACCACGAACGCAGATCGTCTGGATCTCGCTCATTGGCTGGTAAACGAGCAAAATCCTCTTACCGCCCGAACCCTTGTTAACCGCATCTGGGCCCAGGTATTTGGACGTGGTATTGTGGAAACGGTGGAAGACCTGGGTTCACAAAGCCCGGATCCATCTCACCCCGAACTTCTGGACTGGCTCGCCTGGGAGTTGATGAATACATACGAGTGGCATCTGAAACCTTTCCTGAAGATGATTCTCATGTCGTCAACCTACCGCCAACAGTCGATTACCAATGACATCCTGCTGGAAAAAGACCCTTATAATATTTACCTGACCAGAGGCCCGAGAGTGAGGCTCTCTGCAGAGCAGTTGAGGGATCAGGCACTGACCCTAAGTGGTTTGATTAATACGGAGATGTACGGCCCTAGTGTGATGCCGTATCAGCCTATTGGTTGGAATATTCCCTATTCTAACGAGCAGTGGAAGACAAGTAGTAATGGTCAGCAATACCGTAGGGCCGTATATACTTACTGGAAAAGATCAGCACCCTACCCGGCCATGATGATCTTTGATGCCGCAGCAAGGGAAGTTTGTGAAGCCAGAAGAATACAGACCAATACACCCCTCCATGCCCTGGTGACCTTGAATGATCCGGTGTATTTCGAAGCGGCATCTCACCTGGCCATACAGATGTGGCAGGAAGGGGATAACTTGGATACCAGGATCAACACTGGTTATCAACGTGCTCTGGGAGTGCCGGTTACCAATGACAAGGCGTCTGCTCTGGCGGATCTGTACTTTGAGTCCCTGGCATCTTTTGACCGTGGAGAATCTGATCCCGTTGAGCTTTTGACGTATCTTGATGATGATAATGAAGAGTTAGCTGCCATGGTCGTTGTAGCAAACGCCATCATGAATATGGATGAATTTGTAACAAAAAATTAGGAAGATGAAGCAAATGTCAAATGAAGCCATATTCAACCAGGCACAACTGAATACCAGAAGGTTGTTTCTGAAGGATTGTGCCCTGGGCCTGGGGGCTCTTGCTTTGGGTAATTTGGCAAGTTGTTCATCTCCACCATCTATGGTCAGGAAAGTCACCGGAGATTCGAAATCGAATCTGGCTATGTTTCCGGGGCAGGCCAAGCAGGTCATTTATCTGCATATGGCGGGTGCACCATCTCAGCTGGAACTTTTTGACTATAAGCCTACTCTGGCGAAGCTGGATGGGCAGGATTGTCCTCCATCACTTTTGGAAGGAAAGCGATTCGCCTTTATCCGGGGTGTTCCAAAAATGTTGGGACCACTGGGTACTTTTAAGCAATGGGGAGAATCAGGTGCCTGGGTTTCGGATTTTCTGCCTCATTTTTCAAATATGGTCGATGAAGTAACCTTTGTGAAATCCGTGCATACTGATCAATTTAATCATGCTCCGGCTCAACTACTAATGCAAACAGGTAGTGCTCAACTGGGCAGGCCAAGTATGGGATCGTGGATTACTTATGGACTGGGCTCTGAAAATGAGAACCTTCCCGGGTTTATGGTCCTGACGTCCGGTAAAAGTGACCCTGATGGTGGAAAGGCATTGTGGGGAAGCGGTTTTCTGCCTTCGGTATATCAGGGAGTTCATTGTCGTTCGGAAGGAGATCCGGTTTTGTACCTCAGCAACCCGGATGGGATGAGTAGAGAACTTAGAAAGGCTTCAATTGATGCTATCAACAAAGTCAATGAAATTAGTCATGCTACTTTTCGGGATCCTGAGATCCTGACCCGGATCAAACAGTACGAAATGGCCTATCGCATGCAGATCGAGGTACCGGGAGTTCTCTCCATTGACCAAGAGCCACAGTATATTCACGAGATGTACGGTACCGAGCCCGGTAAGACTTCCTTTGCCAATAATGTCCTGCTGGCACGGAAAATGGTAGAAAACGGGGTTCGTTTTGTCCAGCTTTATGACTGGGGGTGGGATGCCCATGGAACCAATGCAGAATCAGCTCTTGATGAAGGATTTGCAGATAAGTGTCGAAGTATTGACAGACCTATTGCCGCATTACTAAAGGACCTGAAACAGAGAGGAATGCTGGACGAAACGCTGGTTGTCTGGGGAGGAGAATTCGGTAGAACACCCATGCAGGAAAACCGAAACGGTGTGGACCTTCCATTTAAAGGGCGAGATCATCATCCATATGCTTATACGCTCTGGATGGCCGGAGGAGGTATCAGACAGGGATATACACATGGTGAAACTGACGAGATCGGATATTATCCGATAAGAGACCAGGTGTCTGTGTATGATATTCAGGCTACGATCCTGAACCAGCTCGGTTTTGATCATGAGAAGTTCACTTATCAGTTTCAGGGGAGAGATTTTCGCCTGACCGATGTGGAAGGGCATGTGGTGGACCAACTCATTGCCTGATAATGTTTATACAACTGAGATTCCCGGTTATTCTACTATTCCTTTTTTCATCAGCCTTAGGCATCTACAAGGTCAAAGCACAGTCGCCAAATATCATTCTTATCATGGCTGATGATCTCGGTTATGGTGGAATTGGATGCTATGGAAATGAAAAGATACAAACTCCCAACCTTGATCAGCTTGCCAGCGAAGGATTGTTATTTACGGATTTTCACAGTAATGGTTCAGTTTGCACACCTACCCGGGCGGCACTATTGACAGGGCAATATCAACAACGATCGGGATTGGAAGGTGTCATTTATGTCAGGGGTGATACACGGCAGGAAGGCCTGGATACAAACACATTTACGATTGCAGAAGCATTGAAGGACGGAGACTATGTAACCGGGATCATAGGTAAGTGGCATCTGGGGTATCAAACCAGATATAATCCGGTGCACCACGGTTTTGACGAGTTTTATGGTTATGTGAGTGGGAATATCGATTATCACACTCATTATGATAATGCAGGTATTTTTGATTGGTGGCATAATTTGGATACACTGAAGGAAAATGGATATGTGACGGATCTTATTACAGATCATGCCGTAGATTTTATCAAATCTAATCAAGAGGGTCCATTTTTTCTATACATAGCACACGAGTCACCTCATGTCCCATTCCAGGGTCGATCAGATCCTGGATATCGTTTTCCGGACAAGGAATTTACCTACTATGGTCCCGTCCAGGATCGGCAAAGAGCCTACCGGGAGATGGTAGAAGTATTGGATGAAGGTGTTGGCCAAATAATGCAGGTGTTATCTGATCTGGACCTGGAAGAAAACACACTCTTGATTTTTATCTCCGACAATGGGGCGGAGTCATTTGGGCACAATGGTATTCTTAGTGGTCACAAAGGACAATTGCTGGAGGGAGGGCATAGGGTGCCAGCTATCTTCCGGATGCCCGGACATATCAGTCCCGGTACTTCCAATGCCCTCGCTATGACCATGGATATCTATCCCACTTTACTATCGGTTGCAGATCTGGGTGGA
>JAUILF010000178.1 GCA_030433135.1 Bacteroidia bacterium
GCTGGAAATATTGGAGCGAAAAGGGGTTCGTGACGTGATCGTTGATCCCGGCCTGGGATTTGGGAAAGAACTTGCACATAACTATGAGATTTTGCAAAACCTTCATATCTACCGGTTCCTGGAAAGACCGATCCTAATTGGACTTTCACGCAAAGGAATGATCCAAAAGGTGCTGGATCTTCCGGCCCGGGAATGCCTCAATGGAACCACAGCTCTGCACATGATCGCCCTGCAAAAAGGAGCAAAAATTCTGCGGGCTCATGATGTAACTGAAGCCAAAGAATGCATAAAACTTTGGAACAAACTTGCTCAACATGACAGGCGAAACGAAGAATAATCTGATATCTTCAGGAACCCGTTAAAAGTTATGAAACCAACAAAAATGCAAACAGACCCAACATTTGGGTTAATATGCCGTTAAAGATAGTCGTAACGATCTGATAGACACTCAGTTATTTTATCTTTACGTCAGTTACTTTTCGTAGATGGAGAACAAGCGGTCCCGAACACTGATTGGAAGAGCCTCACGGGGTCTGCTTTTGGTTATTTTGGGTCTGCTATTAATCTCGCTGATACTTTCCCTTTTGATTCAGGTTCCGGTAATTCAGAATGCCATCGTCAATCGTGTGGGCAACAAGATATCGGGAGACCTGGGCACCTATGTTGGCCTGGGACATATCAAACTAAACTTTTTCGATGATCTGACGGTCGACGACCTATTGATCATGGATGAAGAAGGTGACACCCTCCTCTACAGCAAACGCGCCTATTTTGATATAGAACGTCCCATTACGGGTTTGTTTCAAAGCAAATTGACCTTTCAGCAAATTGAGTTACACCAGAGCAAATGTTTCCTGAAGACCAAGACCAGTGGTGAGACAAACTACCAATTCCTGTTGGATTACATGAAGCGACACCGATTGGATGACCAGGAGCAAACCAGGGACACACTAGATAGAGACCCTTTCAGACTGGTATTCAATCCCGCCAGTGTAGTGCTGAACCAAATCGAGTTTGAACACCAAAATGACTATGATGGCAGGTACACCTCCATGAAATTGCCTTTCGGTAGTGCTCAAATCGAGAAAATTCTACCTGATGACCCCTTGCACCTGAAAGATGTCTCACTGATTGATCCGGATTTTATGCTCGAAAAATTTCCGGTAGAACTTCAGGAAATGACTCCTGAAGACCAAAATCCAACTGAAGGCGGCCCCGCTTCCCAGGGAAAAAATAAGCGTAAGTCAAAACCGCTTTCTCTGACGATCGACAACCTCGACATTACAAACGGAAAAGCCAGGGTGATTGACAAGTTTTTGCCCATCCGACCAACCATGGAATCCGTAATCGATTACCGAGACATTTCTGCTTATGATATCAATGGCGAGTTTACCGACCTTGTATGGCTTGGTAAAAACGGAACCTTTAAGCTCGATCATTTGCAACTCCGCACACCGGAGGGATTCCAGATTGAACGCACCAGTAGCGATGAGGTAAGCATTGACAGCAGTGCGATAACGGCCACTAATTTGTACCTCAGAACACCTCATAGCCTCATCAGAGATCGCATATCATTGGGTTTTCCCGAATTTCTGAATTTCACCAATTTCAATGACCGGGTTAGATTAAATCTGTCACTGGACAACAGCTATATCGCCATCGAGGATATTCTGCACTTTGCCAGGGGATTAAACAACAATGAATTTTTTACAGCTAATAGAGAAAAAAGGATACAGCTGGATGGTAGTATTCGTGGCACAGTAAATGATTTTGTGGGCCGGAATCTCAGCTTGAGGTGGGCAGACAAGGGGCATATGGAAGGAAACTTCACACTGAAAGACATTACGCGAAAAGGTCAGGAATACCTCAACCTGGACCTTACTTCAGCCGAGATCGATGTAATCACACTGCGACAACTAATCCCCAACTTCAACCCCTCAGAAAACTATAACAAACTGGGGGTTTTGCAATTCATGGGTGACTTTGAAGGCTACTTCCATGATTTTTCTGCTTCCGGAGACCTTGTAACTGAATTGGGAGCCCTGGAGGTAGATGTCTTTTTGAAAATGGACGAAGCGGGAATCAATGATGCTGAATATCGGGGAAAGATTGAACTGATAGATTTTGATTTGGCAAAATGGACAGGATCTGATGCTTATGGATTAACATCCTTTACTGCAGAAGTCACAGAAGGCAAGGGACTGAGTAGCTACAACGCATACGCCAACCTCTATGCTGATCTTGATCAGTTTGACTTTAGGGGTTATAATTATCAAAATGCCATTCTCGAAGGCGAACTAAATAAAAACTTCTTCCATGGTCAGTTATTCATTGATGACCCCAATGTCAATCTTGATTTTGGAGGAGATATCGAATTTGAAGACAGTATACCGTCTTTTGACTTTGAAGCTACCATCCGCCACATAGATTTCCAGGCCCTCAACCTTCTGAAAGATCCCATCACTGCGTCAGGGGATATCAATTTCAACTTCGACTTTTACGACTTTTACAACCTCGATGGACAAGCTAATGGGTATAACCTGACAATTGTCGCAGATACGGTCATTCACGAGTTGGATACGGTGCAGATATACTCTCAATTAAATGATGGTAATAATAAAATTCTGCAAGTAGATTCAGACATATTTGACTTTCACCTGCAGGGTGATTTCGACCTCGAAAAGTTACCCGGAACTGCGGAATTTCTCATACGGGAAAAACACCCCAGGTTTGCTGACCGCCTTCAAATCAGTGACTCAATACCCGATAGCCTCATTACTCAGCATAACTTTGTTTTCACCGGTACCCTTGAAGACTCCAGGGGCCTGCAAAAGCTGTTTAATGCTTCTCTGGCCGACTTCCGTCATATTGAACTTGACGGGTACTTCCGCAACGACACTCTACATCACGTTGACTATGCCCTTGATCTGGAGGCACCATTCCTGGCTATGGACAAGAACCGGTTTGACAGTCTAAAAATGTCGCTCTCAGGCAGGGATGAAAGAAGTACATGGGATATCAAAGCCGAGAATCTGGCCCTGGGTAAGAACCATATAACCCCAATTCATCTCAACAGCGTATTTAATCGAGATAGTGTGAGCTTCAGGGTAACATCCAGAAATGTAGCTGACATTGTGTATGATGCAGATATAGGCGGACTCTTTTACCTAAATGACAGTTTGTTCCAATTTGACCTGGCAAACACGTCCTTTGAATTGCTAAACGAGCCATGGCAGGTCGTACCAAACAACTACCTCCAACTGGGAACGAACTATATCAAGACGCACAACATGGTCTTCCTATCGGACGATAGTTACCTGAGAGTGACCAGTCCGGGTGACAACAGTATCGCTTTAGAAGCAGAAAAAATCGATGTTTCCTTTTTGGATGATTTGCTGAAAAGGGATGATTTAGCATTTAATGGGACGATGTATTCCGCACTTAGGTTTGAAAACATCTTTGAAAAGAGCGCCATGGTCTTTGATCTGGCCATTGATTCCGTGGAGGTCAACGGTGACTACTACGGAGATCTGGATGCCATGGCTACCCTACCAGATATTGATAGTCTCGGCGACATTGAGTTGTCGGTGGTTGGTCTGGATAAGACACTTTATAGTTCGGGACATCTTTTTCTCCCATTGAGCAAGAAAAACAGGGACAAGCCCGTCGACTATTCCTTTGATGTAGATATTGAAAATTATCCGGTCAAGATTCTCGAGTACTTCCTTAGTCATGCCATCAGCAATACTGTGGGAGAATTTGATGCCGATGTTTCCCTGGTGGCAGAAAACAACCGTCCTGCCATCTTCGGAGAAGTCACACTCGATGGCAATCTGCAGATCGACTATCTGGGCACTACATATACCATGAATGATCAGACAGTGGGATTGGGGCCTACACTTTTCGATTTTACCGGCAATGAAATCGTTGACCAGCTAGGTAATATCGCGCATATTCAGGGAGGAATCACCCATGATTACTTTCAGGACTTTGGTCTGGATGTGATCATCAGTTCAGACCATTTTCAGTTTCTGAATACTACAAAAGAGGACAATAACCTCTACTACGGTACGGGAATTGGAAGTGGCAAGGTTGAGATGACAGGCTCATTCAGGCAAACAAACATGAGAATTCAGGCTGTGACCGGAGCCGGCAGCAGGCTTTTTATTCCGATTGAATACGATTTGAATACCTCTGGTGATGCCTTCATCAAGTACGTTTTCAACGATGACACATCATTTGTGAGCAGGGGCATAGCCGATTTGCGAGGTATCAACCTCAACATGCAGCTGGACATCACCCAGGATGCCGAAATGCAAATCATCTTTGATGAATTTTCCGGGGATATTATCAGGGGTACTGGTAATGGGAACCTTACCATGACCCTGGAGAGAGGGAGCAACTTTCGGATGACGGGTAAATACATTATCGACCAGGGTGAATACCTGTATACCCTGCTAAATTTCATCAATAAACCCTTTACCATTGACCGGGGTGGAATCATCACCTGGACGGGTGATCCCCTGGATGCAGACCTCAATATTCAGGCAAAATATACCGGGCTGAAAGTGCCCCCCAGAAACCTGATTGCAGAATACCTGGAAAGCGGCATCAATTCATCAGCTGCCGATGCTGCCGATATCAGTACCCAGGTTGATGTAATCCTGGGTCTGCAGGGGATATTAAGCCAACCCGAGATCAATTTTGACATTCAGTTTCCTGAAATTGATCCTGCCATTAAGAATTATGTAGAAAGTAAAATGCGGATCCTTAAAGAAGATGTCAGCGAACTTAACCGGCAGGTATACGGTCTGCTTTTCTTCAATTCTTTTTTACCACCTTCCATTAATCTGGATTTGACCGCAACTACTGTTAATACCCTGAGTGAGTTTATCACTTCCCAGTTATCAAACTACGTGGCCGCATACATTACCCAGGGAGTGGAAGAAGTGGATTACATCTCTGGCGTCGATTTTTACTTCGACTACAATTTTTACCGGTCGGAGGACTTCATTCAGGGGCAACAGACCGGAGTCCGCACCGGATCTGAGTTTGCGCTGGCACCCAGTATCCGTTTCTTCGATGACCGGGTTGCCTTTAGTCCGGGAGCCTCCATCATAGAGGGTACCATCTTACAGGGATCGACCTTTATTGGTGGAGATGTGCAACTGGACTTCTTTCTCACCAGTGACAAACGATTAAAGATTAGTCTTTTTTATAAGAGATTTCCATCCCTTGGAGGTAGCAGAAATAAATTTGGCTTAGGTCTGCGATTTAGCAAGAGCTACGATATGTTCGGAGATATTTTTCGAAAAGACACCTCGGAGAATAACATTGATCCACTGCTACAATAGCAGAAGGTCAGACTTGATCACTTCTCGAACGCAACATGTGATCTGCCATTACCAGGGATGCCATCGCCTCGACAATAGCCACAGCCCTGGGTACTACACAAGGATCATGTCGACCTTTACCTCCTACCTCTACCTCTTCACCATCCTCGTCTACAGACTTTTGTGCCTGCATGATGGTAGCTACCGGTTTGAACGCAACCCTAAAGTAAATATCCATACCATTTGAAATGCCTCCCTGTATTCCCCCCGAATGATTGGTGGTGGTCACAATCTGTCCTTCCTGATTTTCAAAAATATCATTGTGATCGGACCCCTTCATGGCGACACCACCAAAACCCGAACCATATTCAAACCCCTTACAGGCATTAATGCTAAGCATGGCTTTCCCCAGGTCAGCGTGCAACTTATCGAAAGCCGGCTGTCCCAACCCCACCGGACACCCCTTTACCACACCACATACGACACCGCCCACTGTATCACCCTGCTTTCTGATCTCCTTAATGTACTCTTCCATTTTTGCCGCGGTTGCTGCATCGGGACATCTCACATCGTTTTGATCTATTTGTGCCGGATCAATGGCATCATATCGTTTGTCCAAAATGATATGTCCTACCTGATCAACATAGGCAAACACCTCCACACCCATGCTTTGGATTAGTGCCCGGGCAACAGCTCCGCCAGCAACTCTGGCTGCTGTTTCGCGAGCAGACGATCTGCCACCGCCCCGGTAGTCACGATGTCCATACTTCTGTTGGTAGGTAAAATCCGCATGTGAAGGTCGAAACTTCGTGGCAATATGACTGTAATCTTTCGACCGCTGGTCCTGATTAAAAATCACCATTGAAATCGGAGTACCTGTTGATTTCCCCTCAAAAACACCGGAGAGGATCTCCACTGAATCGCTTTCCTTTCTCTGGGTCACAATTTTGGACTGACCTGGTCGACGCCGGTCCAGATCCCTCTGAATCTGCATGGGATCTATTTCCAGACCTGCAGGACAACCGTCAATGACTACCCCTATGGCCTTACCATGTGATTCTCCATAGGTCATAATCTTAAATGCACTTCCAAAAGTATTTCCAGCCATGCCGACAAGTATTTTTCGCAAATAACGCCAATTATTCACTGAGGTACATGGTACGATCCCCGTTTCTTTCCATCAGGACGATATACTGCCCCCTGCTATCTTTGATCCTATCGTGATCGCGTTTCAACTATTTCCACTTTTATACCTTTACAAATAAGAGAAAAAAATCGTGCTGATGTCCAGGGATTTATGGGATAACGTTTACCGTCAATTAGAGTTCGACAGAATACTGGAGGACCTGGTCAATAGATGTGCAGGTGAGCCTGGCAGGGAGCTATGTCGGCACCTTCAACCAAAAATAGACACAGCTGAGATACAACATGAGCTTGATCAGGTAAGTGACTTTGTCGAAACTCTGTCCCTTTCAGAACGTATCAGGGTTATGGAGTACAGATCTGTGACTGAGGCCTATAGATGGCTCGAGGTTGAGAATAGTGCTCTGAAAATTGAAGACATCCTGGAAATCAGAAACCACCTGAATCAGGTCAACCAGTGGTTTGAATTTTTTACCAAAGATCGTCGAAATGAATACCCACATCTTCACCATATCATTGCCCGTACCGAACCACTACCTGAACTCATCACCGAGGTGGATAAGATCCTGGACCACGATGGCACCGTAAAGGACAGTGCTTCTTCAGCATTGAAGGAGATCAGGAGTCGCATCAGATCAAAGTTGTCAGTACTCGACAAGACCTTTAACAAGGCTATGCAAAAGTATCATCAAAGTGGCTTCCTCACTGAGACACAGGAATCCGTCAAAAATGGTCGCAGAGTGTTGGCTGTAACTGCCGAATTCAAACGCAGGGTAAACGGCATCATCATGGATGAATCATCGTCAGGTCGAACCGTATTTATCGAACCCAAAGAGGCGGTTCAGTTAGATAATGAAATTTTTGAATTAAGAAATGAGGAACGCAGGGAAGTCAACCGGATTTTACGAGAACTCACCGGGGAGCTGAGCAGTCACCGCCAGATAGTGATGGATCATTTTGAAGTGATTGTCAGGATGGATACCGTACAGGCCAGGTGTACCCAGACAGTAGCTCTTGGTGCCGGGAAGCCCAAACTCTCGGAATACCCTCATCTTTCTTTAAAAAATGCCAGACATCCATTGCTCCTTTTGAAGCATCAGGGTGAACCGGAAAAGGTGATACCGTTTGACCTTGACCTTGACCAGGAACAATCCATTTTGATCATAAGTGGACCAAATGCAGGTGGCAAGACCATTACACTCAAAGCGGTTGGACTGCTTACACTTATGACTCAATGTGGCCTGATGACTCCTCTGGATCCTGATTCAATGGTGGGCATTTTCCATCACTTCTTTGCTGACATTGGTGATCAGCAATCCATTGAAAATGATCTCAGCACCTATTCCTCTCATCTGAAAAACATGAGTATACTGAGCGAAAAAGCCGGAAAAAGGACCCTGTTTCTCATTGATGAATTTGGTTCGGGGACGGAACCTTTGATGGGAGGTGCCATTGCAGAATCCATCCTGAAACATTTACATAATAAAGGGGCAAAGGGTGTTGTCACCACCCACTATGGCAACCTTAAATTACTGGCATCCAATACCAAAGGCCTTAGAAATGCTTCAATGGCATTTGATAAGGAAGCTTTAAAACCCACTTATGCCTTGCGTATGGGGGTTCCCGGTAGCTCGTTCGCATTTGACATGGCCAGGCGAAGTGGGTTGTCTCCCAAAATCATCCACCACGCCAAGAAGAAGATAGGTAAGAAAGAAGGCAAACTGGAGACACTGATCACCACCCTGCAGAAGGAGAAAAATCAAATTGACAAGAAGTTAGCCGAAATATCAACCAGGGAAGAACAACTGGAAAAGCTCATTCAGAACTATGACAGAATGCGTCTTGATCTGGAAGTAAACAGAAAAAAGCTGCGGCTGGATGAAAAGACAATGAGACTGCAGGAAGAAACCAGGGCCAACAAGAAACTGGAAAAGGTGATCAGGGAAATAAGAGAGAAAGAAAAACTGGATGAGGCCAAGAAGCTGGCCAACAAAATCAAGGAGAGTAAGAAGGAACTAGCCGAAGATGTGACTGCTCTCCGCGAAGATATTTTGCAGAAGGCATCGACACACCAGGTCCAAAAACCATTCAAAGTGGGAGATTTTGTTCGCATGAAATCAGGAGGGGCTACCGGTCAGATCCAACGTATAAATAAGGACAAAATCATGATCGTAGTGGGAAACATGAAAATAGACACCCGTCTCCGGGATGTCGAGCATAGTCGACAGCCGATCGATGTGTACTCACAGAAATCCATTCAAACCGAGATGGTTGCCGATCAGGAAACCTACAACAAACTGGATATCCGGGGTTTACGACGGGAAGAGGCCTTGCAAAGAATCGAAAAATTTGTAGATAAGGCACTTGTCGCCAACCTCTACCACCTCGAAATCGTTCATGGCAAAGGTAACGGCACCCTGCGAAAACTGGTGCAGCAAAAACTAAGGGAATATGACATACCCATAGAAGCCAATCACCCCAGTGCAGAAAAAGGTGGTGAAGGTGTAACGGTGATCAATCTCAATCCCTGATTTAATACGTACAGGACATCAATTGCTAGTCGGCGAAAACATCACACCCGGCAAAATGGAAATTGGATTCAATGGTAGCATTTTCATCGGAATCCGATCCATGAACTGCATTTTCACCAACATTGGTTGCATAGAGTGCTCTGATTGTACCAGGCTCGGCCTCTGCAGGGTTGGTTGCACCGATCAGCTTTCGAAAGTCATCAACCGCATTCTCTTTTTCGAGAACGGCGGCCACTATAGGTCCTGAGGACATGAAGCTTACAAGCTCATCATAAAAAGGACGCTCTTTATGAACGGCATAAAAAGCACCAGCAGTAGCCTTTGAAAGTTGTGTCATCTTCATAGCCACAATCTTGAATCCGGCCGCATTTATCTTATCCAGAATGGCACCAATATGCCCTCCCCTGACGGCATCCGGCTTAATCATTGTGAAGGTTCTATTTCCCATTTTTTATTTCTTTTCTATCTCGCTAAGTTTCCAGCAAGGTGTTGAAAAACCCATCTCGCGCTGACAAAATCATTAATATTAATCGGTTTTTGATTTCCGAGCCGTTCTCCTTGCACCTGACTTCGTTGATCCTCTCCCAGAGGGAGATAAATCAGCCAGAGGCTGACAGGTCAGTCAGATACAATCCCGGTATCTTTCCTCGTCTCGCCTCGTCAGGCACAACGATTTACGGCTGCAGCATCAACCTGAGTTTGTCAACACCTTCCTTGGCTAAAAGCGGCGCAAATGTACAGAAAACCCGGAAAACGGCTAACCGTGTTGGGGAAAATAAATTTTTCCCCTTCAATAAAAAATGGCAATTTCGTGCCTTAATTGAAATGAATGGAGGGTTTAGAAGAGGTTAGGTCAATTCTAGCAAATCCCAAAAATATTCTGATTACAAGTCACCGAAATCCGGATGGAGATGCCATCGGATCTTCACTGGCTATGGCAATCTGGCTCAAGCGGCTAGGTCATCATGTTATGGTAGCCTTCCCTTCTGAGTACCCTGCTATCTACGGCTGGATGCCGGGCATTGATGAGGTTGAGATCTTTGACATCGATTCTGAAAACATTACTCGTTTTATTGAGTCCATGGAGGTTTCGATAATTCTGGATTACAACTCACTTAGCCGGATTGATAAGCTTGGAGACTTGTTTAAGGACAAGGATGTTTATACCATGCTCATTGATCATCATCTGTATCCAGACCCTATTGGAGACTTTATTCTTTCAGATACGGATGCAAGCTCTACCTGCGAACTTGTTTACCGGTTTTTTTGTGAATACGCTCCCCAGAGTAATATTGATCTTGATATCGCCGAGTGTTTGTATACCGGTATTGTAACCGATACAGGAGGCTTTCAGTACAGTACTACACCATCCTTGTTTAGGGCGGTCGCGTCCATTCAAGAACTCGGAGTGAACACCAGAGCCATTCATGATCTCATTTTTAATGCTCTCAATGAGAAAAACCTGAGATTGCTTGGTCATTGCTTGAGTAATAGAATGGAAATCCTGGATGAGTTTAAGACCGGAATCATATTTCTCAACAAACATGATTTTGCCGTCTTTGACATTCAGAGAGGAGATAAGGAAGGGATTGTCAACTACTTACTCAAACTGAAGAATGTCAACATGGCAATTTTCATCCGCCAGCAGCCCAGTATCATCAAGATTTCCTTCCGTTCGAAAGGTGACTTCTCGGTAGAGGAAATTGCAAAAAACTACTTTAATGGTGGTGGCCACCGCAATGCTTCCGGTGGTTATACCAAGATTGGCCTGGCGGCAACCATTGATCTGATCAAATCGATTTTACCCGATTACAAAGAACAACTTAATAAATCAATACTTCTATGAAAATATGTAGCCTGGGTCTGCCCTTGATAATCAGTATGCTATTGCTGGTATCATGTGGTACAGACACCGCCACCGAATCAACCCGCAGGGGATACTCATATAATCACCATGTTTCCACTGGAGGCCAGACACCTCAACCCGGAGAATATGCCTATTTCCACATAGTTATGCGCTACCAGGATTCTGTACTGAACACCAGCCATGGCATGTCAGACCTTCCCCGTATAAGGATCCCTGGTGAAGAGGAAATCACTGATCAGACACCGATCATCGTGGATGCATTGGAATTCATGGCTGTTGGTGACAGCCTTACTTTACTTTATCCACTGGATTCTGTCGAAAGTGTACCCCCGGAATTTGCACATATGGACATTATCGAGTACGATTTAACCCTGGTGGAAATTAAGAGTGAAGAGGAGTTTCAGGCCGAAATGGAAGCTGTGATGGCCGAAAGACAGGCAGCAGCTCAGGCAGCCCAGGCCAGAATGGGTGAGGTAGAAGAGCTGGCAAAACTTAACCTGGACAAACTGGAAGATGGCAGTCTCAATCTCCAGACCTCTCCAAGCGGTCTGCAATATATTATCCATGAAGAAGGTACCGGAGAGCAGCCCCAAAATGGTGACATGGTAAGTGTCCAGTATTACGGAACATACCTGGATGGAGAAATGTTTGACACTTCGTTTGACACGGGAGAAGCGTATGGATTCGCCCTGGGTCAACGCAGCGTAATTGCAGGATGGGACGAGGGAATAGGTTACCTCAAAGAAGGTGCAAAGGCTTCCCTGATAGTACCGCCTGCCCTCGCATATGGGGAAACGGGATATATGGATATTCCCGGAAACACTACCCTGTATTTTTACGTTGAACTGGAAAGGGTCAACTAATACGTCTTTGATCCAGAATATCAGAATTTGACTTTATCCTGTATGGATTACAGGTCCTATCAGGAATACACCAATTTTAAAACTTTTAATCATGACCACAGAGCAATTGCAGGACATGAAGGACCGCCTGGGTTCTCTTAGGAGGTATCTTTGACGTCGATGAGAAACAACTTCGGATAAAAGAAAAAGAGCAACTTTCCCTGGATCCCAATTTTTGGGATGATCCCAAGAAAGCTGAAATTCTATTAAAGGAAATGGGCCTGCTCAAGCAGTGGGTATCCACTTACGATGAAGTGAAGACATTGGTTGATGAAGTCGATGTGCTCAGTGAATTTCTGGCAGAAGGTGAGGTCTCCGAGGAGGAGGTAGATCATGCTTATAACAAGGCATTGACCAGGATTGAGGAGGTAGAATTCAAATCTACACTAAACAAGCCCGAAGATGAATTGGGTTGTGTGTTGGAAATTAATGCCGGTGCCGGTGGAACAGAGAGCTGTGACT
>JAUILF010000564.1 GCA_030433135.1 Bacteroidia bacterium
GCAGGTTCCAATCTCGAATCCGGACGGGCAAGTAAGGGATAAGACTTGTCAGTGATGGATAACCGAATAGGTTCCTCTGCCGATTCGATATTGGAAAATGGCAAACAAGCAGTAAGCCCGGAAGGAAGTTTCACCCGGCACTCATTATCAAACAGCCCCAGAAGTTTCATCAATTGATGTTTATCAGCCACTACAACACCTTCCACATCAATTGCGATCTTGCTACGAACCATTTCACCAAGCAAGCTCAGATCACCATTTACTGCAGGGGGCCTTTTATTCACTAACGCAATGTAGGGATAAGGATCAACCGGGCCATGACTATAGATGCCAAAATGTAGATGCGGAGGGGTAGTGCGTGCATTCCCGGTATTACCTACTGTACCAAGGGTGTCACCCCGATCAACCAGTTGATCAGACTCAACAAAAATGTCATGCAAATGGGCAAAATAGAGAGTCTGCCGGTGACCACGATCTCTCAACCATACAACTTTTCCTCCTCTTCCCCGCTCACCGGCAAATCGAACCCTCCCGCGCACCGGTGAAATGATAGGGGTATGCCGGCGGGCAAATATGTCTACACCGTGATGTTTCCTCCTGCCTCCGTCTCTGGGGTCCCCAAAGAAACTTCCAATATCATAATTGTCGCCATTAAGCACAGGGAAAGCAAGACTCGGACCTTTCTCCAACGTCAATTGAAAATTGCCACCCCTCAGTAATTCGGGTTGAATTCGGAGAACGTAAGTAGCCGTTTCATGGGCTTCAAAGGCCAGGGTCATACTGTTTTCATCAGCAGTGGCTACGTGTGTCCAGAGGTTCAGACTGTCATTATCGATCCTGAACAAGTCTACAAAAACCTGCATGTCAGTATCTGACTTTGCTTCAAGGGTAGCGACCACCCTCTCACCGCTCACTGTAGTAAAAGAATAGCCGAGGGCAGTAGTTTCACGCTCATCAAAATGGAAGATCTCAGCATACGGTACTTCAACTGTAGTGGGATGTTCCAGAACGGCTTCTGCCATTCCCAACCAGTCCTGACCCAGTGCTGCATCATCCAGACCAGTTTGAGAAAGTCCCTGTGCATAAGACTGATGTGCATGTGTAGGAGCGAAGGATGCTGGAATAATTTCTCCTCTCTGACATGCAACCAGAAGCATCGAAGACAGGAGAACCAAAGTGTATATACTCTTTGAGAGCATTCGGGTCAGTATGTTATTCATTCCAATAGTAAGTATAAAGATTTAAACGATAATACCTGATTTTAGATACGACCCAATCATTCACCAGGTATACAAATCATTCCAGAATATGAGTTTGAGGGAAGCGTGCTATGATCAATTCTTTCAAAAATAACGTCAAACCCGCATCGCTCCAAAACCGATTTCCATACTTCTCTGGAAAATATTCCTTCCACTGAATGATCATGAATTACTTCTACCGGTTTCAAACCTTCTCTAATCATATAAACATATTCGGTTTGAATAGTATCATCTTCGGGATCCGGATCAAAAGACCATTCCAGGTAGCGGAGGCTCTTTTCCCCTTCGTCATGCCCACCATGATCCGTGGATGAACGAAATGTTTCCCGAAAAAAGTCAGGTATCAAAAACATCAGACCATCAGGCTTTAGGTGTTTTTTCGATAGCCTGAATACTTGCTCAAGATCGTGGGTCGAAGTCATATACATAATGGCATCATGAATTAGAACCAGATCAAACTCACGATCCAGATCAAGAGTTCTCATGTCCCCCATCAAATGTTCACATTCAGGATTCAGCTTTTTGCTTATCGCCAGCATCTCAGTTGACAGGTCTGTAAGGGTCCAGTGACAGTATTTCTTGAGATGATAGGCATTGTTACCTCCACCTGCACCAAGTTCCAGGGCAGTATCAATGTTCCGCTTGTATTTGGAAATAATTTTCCAAAACAATTCTGCTTCTTCCAGATAATCGTCCGGATGAGAAAGGAGAGGCCACCACTCAGCCAGGTCTTTATAAAGTCTCATAAAGTTTGCCACAGGAGTATATCAGTTAAACAACTCCTGTCATAGAAGGTTGAATACTATAGTAGCCTGCGGTTACGAAACGTGGCTTTGGCTGACTCCTTATCTCGGTGTTCCCATGGGTGCTTGACTTACAAACGGATCGTGCGGGTATGTGTCAGGTGTGATTACGATACCAGTAGTAAATTTCAGGGGAACCCCATTTCCGTTATCGTAAGTCAATTCAGCAAAGAAAGCAGTGTATCCCTGATCCGGGCTATTTGCCT
>JAUILF010000179.1 GCA_030433135.1 Bacteroidia bacterium
CGTATTGGAATCCGTTATTGCCGATGGGCAAAAAGTATATCTGGATCAATTTCTGGAGTACGCAGCCACCCAGGCCTCCAATAAAAATGCTGACTCCCTGCTGCGAATGTCTGCGGTCGAACTGATGGGATTTGCACCACCTGCAATGGGCTTTGAGGCCCTGTCAGAAATACTTGATGATCCTACTGATCATGCCTTACACGCTGCAGTAGTACAGGCTCTGACGCAACAAGGATTGGATGAGGGAGCTCAAATTTTGACAACAGGGGAAATGTGGTCATCATTTACCCCAGCCATTCGTTCCATGGTCCTATCAGCCCTGATTTCGAAAAAGCAGTATATACCGATCCTTTATGCAGCTATCGAAAACGAGGTTGTGCAGACTTCTGAAATAAGTTCTTCAGATCGCCAACGGTTAATGAATAATCATGACGAAGAGATTAGCAAGCAGGCGGGACGACTATTTGAAGATCTGGAAGGTGGTAACAGAATGCAGGTCTACGAGTCTTATAAGCAGGCATACGAACAAGGAAATCCCGTTGCTGGGAAGGGTGTTTTTCAGAGAACCTGTGCAGTGTGTCATTCCTACGGGGGTGAAGGAGGAGCAGTGGGACCAGATTTGACCGGTGTGAAAAACCAGCCCGCTGATGCCCTGCTTCTACATACAATTGTACCCAATTATGAAGTCTATCCCAACTATGTGGCCGTGTTGCTGGAAACAAAATCGGGAGATTCTTTTGCCGGTTGGGTAGAGGCGGAATCACAAAACAGCCTCACTTTGCGGACCGCAAATGGTACACAGGAAACCGTACTCCGATCCAACATTGCGACTATGAACAATACTGGCAGATCTCTCATGCCTGATGGTTTGGAACAGACCATGACTCATGAAGAAATGATGGACTTGATAGCTTTCTTAAAATCAGGTAGTTGAAAATGCAATATTACATCAGACAATAACTTAAACCGGGAATATTCATGAGAATTCCTATTATGAGCCAGATATGCTGCAAATACGGGTACATAAGCACTTTTTGATTCTCACCATGATGGTGACCATGTTTCCGAGTCAAAAAGTCCTTGGAGCACCCGTCTTTATTGCCTATTTGACTCTCATTACGTAATCCCAATGTATAATCCCGGTTAAAGAAATGCGCTACACCCTTTTACTCACATTTATCATTTTTATGCAGACAGGTGGATACACTCAGGATGGCAAGGTGTTTGAAGCAGGAGCAGCTTCCAGTAACATAACACCAAAGATTGGCACTTCGACTAATGGATATTTTCAGGATAATCCGATTACGCACATTCATGATGAAACCTATGCCAAAGCCATCGTATTATACGATGGGGAGACAAAACTGGCCATAGCCGTTTCTGATCTGTGTGTAATCAAGAGGGAGACAGCTCAAAATGCCAAACAAAGAGCTCATGAGATTACCGGTATTCCCATGGAAAACATGATGTTGTCAGCCACCCATACCCATTCCGGCGGAACCTCATGTCCTGTCTTTCAAAGTGATCCCGATCCTGCCTACCTCACTTTTATCGAAGAACGTATTGCTGATGCTATCATCCGCGCTCACAACAATTTACAGCCAGCCAGAATCGGTTGGGACTCCGGGTCAGAGCCGGATCAGGTATTTTGCCGCAGGTGGAACCTTAAAGAACCAGTAACCAATCCCCTGGGAACTAAAGATATGGTCGCCATGAACCCGGGAGTGGATAATCCCAACAAAATTGACCCTACAGCACCGGTTGATCCCGAATTGCCGGTGGTTGTTATTCAGGCTTTGACCGGAGAATATATCGGACTCCTGGCAAATTATTCCTTGCATTATGTGGGAGGAGTTCCAAAAGGGGATGTCTCAGCCGATTACTTTTCTCTGTTTGCCAATAATATGGAGACCCTCATGGGAGCCCAAAACCAAAGTGTTCCTTTTGTGGGTATCATGTCTAACGGTACCAGCGGTGATATCAACAACATCGACTTTTCCGGACATTTTGTGCAAGCCAAGACACCCTATGTGCAAATGGAGTATGTCGCCAACAGGTTGGCTGCTGAGGCTTTCAGAGTTGTTCGGGAAATTGAATACCAGGACTGGGTTAAGCTGGGTTCGGCACAAAAAGATATAACCCTGGGAATAAGAAAGCCGACCAGTGCCGAGGTAGAACGTGCTAAAGATATTATCGCGAAAGCAGAAGGCCCGGTCATGATCACCAGGGAGGAAGTGTATGCCCGGGAAACTATGTTTATGAAAGATTACCCATCAGAAGCACCGGTACTGCTTCAGGCCTTTCGCATCGGAGACCTGGCCATTGGTGCTATTCCATGCGAACCATTTGCCGCAATAGGCCTGGAACTGAAAGAAAAGAGCGCCTTTGAGGACATGTTTACGATTTCGCTGGCAAACGGATTTCATGGATATCTACCTACACCCGAGCAACATGCCCTGGGAGGCTATGAAACTTGGCGAGCCCGCACCAGTCATCTCGAAGTCAATGCATCTACTGAAATCGTTGCTACCCTGCTCGAACTCATTAAATCTTTGAAATAATTTACCACTCATATATTTATCCATGATACAGCATTCCTTACCATCATTTTTAGCGGCCATTTTTGCAATGGTGTTTCTCCTTAGTTGCGGAGACCAGCAAACCACGCAAGAATCCTCATCATCCACAGTGCAAGCTACTCAGGATAAAATCGAATTGTTTAATCACAAAAACCTGGAGGGGTGGTATACCTGGTTGAAAGAGAGAGGAAAAAACAGCGATCCGGACGAGGTGTTTTCCGTTGAGGATGGCATCCTTCATATTTCCGGTAAGGAATGGGGTTGTATTACTACCGAGAAGGAGTACGACAATTACCTCCTCATAGCCGAATATAAATGGGGTGAAAATACTTATGAACCAAGAAAAGATAACGCACGTGATGGCGGCATTCTGGTGCACTCCGTGGGTTCAGATGGAGACTACAGCAATACCTGGATGTATTCTATCGAGTGCCAGATCATAGAAGGTGGTACCGGAGACTTTCTGGTCGTTGGAGACAAAACAGAAAATTATTCGATCACGAGTCCGGTGGCACCGGAAATGCAGGGATCATCCCATCTGTATCAACCAGGAGGCGAACTGGTGACCAAAAACAGTGGCAGAGTCAACTGGTTTGGTCGGGATCCAAACTGGCAGGACATAAAAGGATTTCGCGGTCCCAATGATATCGAAAAACCAGTTGGAGAGTGGAACAAGATGGAATGCATTGTAAAAGGAGACACCATCATCCAGAAATTGAATGGTGTGGTAGTCAACGAAGCCTATGATGTGAGACCACTGAAGGGAAGAATTCAGATTCAGACGGAAGGAGCCGAAATGTTTTTTCGTAAGATTGATATGATTCCGCTGTAAGGTGCTAAAGTAGTCATTGAACTTGTACGGTAAAATGCCTGAGATCATACGTATTTATGTGCCCGTATGTGCAGTATATTCCCGGATAAAGTAATGATAATCAATCATGTACCGCACTATCCCCCTTGAGGGGGTAGAATTATCCAAATCTTCGATTTGGCAATAATTCTGGGGGTGGAAGCTGCCCGTCAAGCTCGGCTCTGTTGAGAGGTTTAATGGCTGCCCGCTGGGGGCTCAACGCGGTTTAACCGGGATTATGTATTGGGATTTCGTATGAGAGCTAAATAGGCAATAAACACGGGTGCTCCAAGGACTTTTTGACTCGGAAACATGGTCACCATCATGGTGAGAATCAAAAAGTGCATATGTGCCCGTGTTTGCAGCATATTTGGTTCGCAATAGATATTCTAATGCATATTCCCGGTTTAAGGTTTAATACAATTTTGTCACTCCTCCTGCGAAAGTGAAGAAAAAAGAACGTCGTAGCTGGACTAGTTGTCTAGAATTTCAATCCCTTCACCCCCAACACCTACTGACGAAACCTTCGGTTTGTCAGCTTCGGTTTGTCAGCACTTCGCTACTGACGATCCTTCGGATGTCAGCATTCACACCCCACAATCACACTAACACTCAACGGTAAAATGCCTGAGATCTACGTATTTAATTAATACTCCTGTACAAGCACTTCTGTAGGAATATTCAATTTTGCACTAAGCTTTCGTATCATGCCAAGGGTTAATTTTCTCTTACGGTTCAAAAGTTCGCTGGTTCTGCTTTTGTGACCCAATATTGAACCCAGGTCTTTTTGCTTCAGACCCAGTTGATCCATTCTAAATTTGATCGTCTCGATGGGGTCAGGTGGGTCTATGGGATAGTGTTTACTCTCATAGTCTTCAATTATGAGAGCCAGGATCTCCAGCTCATCTCCTTCTTTGGTTCCCGGTTCCGAATCAAAGATCAAAACTAGAAGAGAGGTCCCAAATTGGTACAATTTGAGGAGAGTATCGATCAAGTATCTATTTGTACGGAAGTCATGTCACACGCCCTTGACTTTACCCTGAAAAAATAGACATTTGCCCCCTTATCATGAGAAATACCATCATCACCTACAGCTTGCATTACCTGGAAAGTGTCGGAACCTACCTGCCAGCCGCCTATTTCGTGGAAGAAGAGGCAGAAGTACTGGGTTACATGATCGCCAGGGCAGTACCCGAGAATGTTGAATCATATGGAATACCGGTGCAAGGGACACCCCATGAGCAGTTATTGGATGTATGCCACCAGCTGACCGTAGGTGAGTTGGAAACCAAATACAATGCCCGAACCAGGAAAAACATACCTCTGGACCAGCTTTTTGAGCATCCCAAAGTAGGTCCGGTGCTTGGTCAGTTTATCCAGCGAAAGATGCAGTCCTTTCTGGCATTGATCTCGGAAAGTCAATTGCCTCTTTGTCTGGAAATTGAGCGGAAAGCTTCTTTGGAACAAATTCGGATTGCCTACCCTGATGCTAAGATGACTCCGGATCTGTCTTTTAAGAAGACAGAGGATGGAATAGAGTACAGATTGGCCCTACGGGTCAAAGAGGATGTTCTAATACCGCGAGAACATGACGTGCATATCGTTTTGGATAAACCCGGATATCTGCTCATTCATTATCAATTATATAAGCTGGAGCATGTCAACGGTAAAAAACTAAAACCATTTCTGAAGAAGAGTGAGATTTTTATTCCTCAGCGAATGACTAAGACCTATTTTGAAAAATTCATCATGGATGTGATCAATAAGGTTGACATTAATGCTGAGGGATTTGAAGTGGAGCAATCAAATAGGATCATAAAAGTTGAAACATCCTTTACCGAGGACTTTATTGAAAACCGGTATGTCCTCGACCTTATGTTTTATTATGAAGAGACATTTTTCTATGGTAGTGATCCCACAACCAGGCGAAACCGCTTGATCCTGGATGAAGATGGAAATGTAACTATCAGACAGGTGACCCGGTCTGACCAGGAGGGAAAATATTTTTCAAAACTGCAGGCAGAAGGCTTACATCGTAATGAGGCCAGAAGATTTGTTCTGGAAGGTCAGGAAGGCAAGTATGATGTCATTCAGTGGGTGATTGATAACCGGTCATTCTTCAAGAAAAATGGTATTGCAATCAATGGCCCCACCATAGATGGAAAGAACGTTCAACTGGATAAAGCGGAGATTTATCTGGACACCACCGTGGAAAATGACTGGTTTGATATTAAGGGCAGTATTGTTATTGGGGAGTTCACCATTTACTTTTCTGATCTGATGGAGTCTATCCGTCATGATGATCCGATATATATATTACCCAACGGAGAGGTGTTTATTATTCCGGATAGTTGGATGAGCAAATATCAGGCTCTGGCCAAATTTGGAAAGAAGAATGGTAATGAGATTCGCATCAACAAGAGTCAATATACCCTGATCGAGGAGACCGAGGAGTTGTCTGGTGGTATGCGTATGGTGGTGGTGGACGAAACGGAGATAGACTACGAAAAAGACACCAACCTGAAGGCGGAATTAAGGCCTTATCAACTAGAGGGTGTACGTTGGTTGCTTAAACACAGGGCCAATGGTTTGGGAGCCTGCCTGGCAGATGACATGGGATTGGGAAAAACCCTGCAGACGCTAGCGGTATTGAGTTATACCAAAGAGCACCTGAAAGCAGAAAATGCGGAGCCGGAAAAGGCCAGTCAAATGACGCTTTTTCAGCAGGAAATTCTGGATGAAATAAAACCCCTGTGGGCTTTGATTTTATTGCCAGCCTCACTAGTGTTTAATTGGATTGAGGAGGTAAAGAAATTTTGCCCGCATTTTTTGACTTGTGCGTATATAGGGCCAGGGAGGGATGCTAAAAGAAATCAATTAAATCAATTCGATATTGTATTCACTACTTATCAAACGGCTTTACGGGATATTGAAATATTGCAAAAAACCCACTGGGAGTACATCGTCCTGGATGAGAGTCATATGATCAAGAATAAAGACTCAAAAATATTTAAGGCGGTAAATACGCTTGACAGCAATAATAAAATCAGTTTATCAGGAACCCCTATTGAAAATTCACTGGCTGATTTATGGTCCCAGATGCAATTTATTAACCCTGACCTACTGGGGAATTTTGCCTTTTTTAAAGAGCATTTTTTAACACCCATTCAGAGACACCGGAATGAGGCCGTATTGGATGAGTTGAAAAAGCTGGTTAGCCCTTTTATCCTGAGACGTCGCAAAGAAGAGGTGGCCAAGGACCTTCCCGAAATTTCAGAGCAGGTTGAGCTGGTGCCCATGAGTAAGCAGCAGGCCAAACTGTTTGAGGAAGAAAAAAGTACGGCCCGTAACGAACTCTTATCCATGTCAACTCAATCACCTGAATTTACCTTTCATGTATTTCGGTCGCTTTTGAGATTGCGACAAATTGCCAATCACCCGGTTTTGCTGGATGAAGACTATGAACACAATTCGGGAAAATTTGACCAGGTCATAGATCATTTGGAATCCATCCTGAAGTCGGGTCACAAAGTGCTGGTTTTCTCTTCATTCACCGGGCACCTGGATCTGTTCGCAAAGGCATTGGAAGAAAGAGAGGTGAAGTATTGTCAACTGACCGGCAAGACGCCACAGAAGCAGAGAAAGCTGCAGGTGGAGCGCTTTCAAAATCATCCGGAGTATCCGGTATTTCTGATATCTCTCAAAGCTGGAGGTGTAGGATTAAATCTGACCAGGGCCGATTATGTTTTCATCCTTGATCCCTGGTGGAATCCCTTTGTGGAAAGACAGGCTATTGCCCGGGCCCACCGCATAGGGAGGGAACATCCTATTTCAGTGATTAGGTTTATTTCCAAAGACAGCATTGAAGAAAAAATCATGAAACTCCAGGCTCGCAAAAGGGTACTTGCAGCAGAATTGATCGAAGACCAGGAGCAGGTGGATCTTGCGCGGGAGGATTTGCAGTATTTGTTGGGGTGAGGTGAAGTCTGGCTCTTTCATAGCGAAGATCTTTTGGTGACCATTTTTCCAACTGGACTTTGCTACGCCGGATTGCGATTAGTTTATTGAACCGATCAGGATCAGCATCCCACCAAAGAAAATGGGTATGAGCAGTATTTGCCCCCAGAGGAGCCATTGGTAACTTTGCTGAAGCCCCATTCCCTTTGCCTTATTAATCTATTCTCAACCCCGGGTTTCTTTGCATTGCCCTCAGTTATGTGATTCTTTAATATAACCCCACCCCTCACTTTGTTTTGTGTATATCTCCATAATAGCATCGGGTACTGACTGCACTGCGGATAACAATTGGTCCTTGCTCACATCGTACCTTTTCATGGAGCCTTCACATACTTTAATAGTTACCACTTCATCATTTTCAAATTCCATGATGTTTTCTGCAAAGGGAGAATCTTCTTTTAGTACCATGGGAAGTGCCTTACCATAAACTACCAATTCAAATTGGGATTCCGGATAGGTTTCCTTCATTAATTTCAGATGACGCAAAGCTGATTTCTGAGTATTGACATCACCACTGGTTAAATCAAATACTACCTTGATCGGGTCCTGTTGAGCCTCGACGAACAAAAAGCCCATCAAAGCAATCCATAGCATGACATATTTTTTCATTATAGTTTGTTTTAGTGAACAATCTTTTTGGAGGCCGACACACCTTGGAGTTCGCTCAGTTAAATCGGAACCTCAACTTATTTATTCTTTGCAATACCATATTCCGTCTCGTAATATTCAATGATAGGCGGAAAAGGGCCAAATTTGTGTTGATCCGCCGAAAAATTATCGGTCCAGGGACCATAGGGAGTTGATACTGGTTTCCTGGTTTTGTCTGGAAAATCTTCCTGCAAATTGACTTTCTCCGGACGGTCAAATGTATTGATATAGGCAGCTACATGATACGCTTGCTCGTCCGTTAATATCGGGTTCTCGTAGGAGACGCCAAAAGGCATGTTCCATTTAATAAATTGAGCAGCGGTCAACACCCGGTTCATGCCAGCTCCATTATTATATGAATCGGGACCAGCGATCGGAGGATATACGTAGCCGCTGAACTCTTCACCTGGAACAACCACTCCCTGGCCATCAGATTGATGGCAAACCACACAGTGTTGTTGATAGACCAACTTGCCAATGGTGGTGTCTGCCTTGAAATCTGGAATATCCACGGGCATAAATCCCTTGTACAACTTTTCCATTTCTTGAGGTACATCCTGGCTGAGCCACTTCATATAGGCGATCATAGCCTGTATTTCTTCACTATCCTCATCCATGGTTTTCCCGTTCATACTTCTTTCCATGCATCCATTTATCCTTTCGGCAAGTGTCCCTATTTTATTTTCACGCCATCTTTGTTGTGGAAACCGATTGTAGACACCCACGAAAGAACCTGAACCAATTTTTCTCCCTGCACTTAGATGGCAATTATTGCAGTTTAGATTATTTCCGGCAAAACGCATATTTTCATCGTTTGCCAGAGGGCCGATTTGCTTTGCGGTTTCTGTAATTAGTATATACCCATATTTTATCATGGCCCCTTCTTTACCCGGAGGCAGATCGGTTTCAATGCTCTTCAGGTGCCAGGTTGATTCCGCTGATTCATTTGCGTGGAAAAAATGCGGAAATAAGGTATGAGTAACATAAAAACCAAAGATTCCCATACAGAAGCCGGTAATAAAGTTGTAGGGTTTAAATTTCCTGGCATTCATAACAAGTGTGATAGTTCTTTAATTAAAATACTTACTCCCATGACCAGGATAAACCAACCAAAGGATTTCCTTAGATGAAGACTCGGGATAAATTGTGAGAATACATTTCCTGTGATAATCCCCAGGATGGCAATAGAGGTGAATAATCCTAAAAAGGCCCAGTTAATCTCGGTATGCCATAAGTCTCCCGTAAATCCGATCAATGAACTCATGCAGATTATCAACAAGCTGGTGCCTACTGCCTTCTTAAACTTAATCTTTGCAATGAATACCAATGTGGGCATGATAATAAATCCTCCCCCTAGTCCGGAGATTCCAGTAAGTATTCCGATTAACGCTCCGTAGATTCCCAGAAAGAAGTTGTTTTTCCCAAAAATATCCCTGTCAAGGTTCCAATTCTTCCAGATCATTGTAGCAGCCGCAGTGATCACTAGCAAGGAAAAAATACCCAGCATAAAAAGCCTTTTGGTAATCAATAGTGATTCCAGTTCAAATAATACTTCAGGAATAAGGGGTACGCCCCATTTTCGCGTACAGAACTTGGTAATAATTAAGGGCAAGCCGAATATCATTGCTACCCTGAAATCTACCAGTGCCTTTTTGTGCCTTTGCAAAGACCCCACCAGGCTGGTTACACCCACTACAAATAGGGAATAGGCTGTAGATTCCATTATGTCTACTGAAAATAAGTAGAACAGGATAGGAATACAGAGAATGGATCCTCCACCTCCAATCAGTCCAAGTACCAGGCCTATGCAAAAGCAACCCATGTATCCAAAAAATTCCATGATGTGGATTCTGGAAGATGTGAGTCAGAAGAAATCTACTGATCAGAGTTGGGAATTCCCTGACTCACACCTTTGTCCTTAATCATAATTATTTACTGCTATCCACCTGCATAGATATAGCCACAACCCAGCTCCTGGGCTCGGCCAAGTGCCCAAACTCCTGAGGGTACAGGCTGTATGCCCGGAAGCAATCCAGCCATCCATTCTTTCTTCACTACTTCTGGATCCTGATTACTGGCCTGAGCAGCAAATCCGCTATATACACCAATGGCTAGTTCACATACACAGAACATGGCTCCTCTGGCTTGCATAGCTTTGATTCCGTCGATTCCCGGTAAGGGATAATCACCTTCTTTGGGTTCCCAGTAGGGATTGCGGACCGCAGGAGCTTGGGATATGTTATCATTGATCGAAAACATCTCACCCAACTTATATTTGGCCCACAACTCATCCTCCATAGCAAATGGGATTGCATTGTGCCTCAATACACACATACCGGTAATGTCTTCATCTTTCACACCGGTTTGGTTATTGCTGAGATAGAATGCCCAGGTCCAAATGATTGGGAAGGCATTGTGTGGTTCGGGGCCATCATAAACGATTTTATGATCTCCTTTGATACCTTTCTTTAACCATTCTTCCGCCTCAGCGAGATAGGCAGTACTAATTGGTGTGGCAGCCTGGAGGATGCCGGGCAACATTCCCAGGCTACTGACAGCTGTTCCGGAGGCAAGTTTTCCCAGGAAGTCTCTTCTAGTCGCGTTTGCAATTTTCATTTTTGTTAGTTTTTTCTTCTGTTAATTATTATTTAGGAAATATCGTGACCTTAGTTGTTTGTGTGATCAGCCATTTAGTGTCAGGTAGTACATCATTAGAATCCGGATGGATTAGGTGAGTATCGGTTAAATGAAAAAAGAGGTGAGAAGACCTTGTGGTTATGATTGACTGATATGGGCAGAAGTTGTCAAGAGGTAGTTCAGGAGACCGCTTCTGACGATTCTGTCAGCAGTTTGGACGGCAGTGGGCATGAAGCCAGAGAAACCAGGTGCGATCGCTGAAAAACTATATCAGGAATCAGGCCGTTCTCATGCTTTATATTGGTCCTTGGCCCTATTTAATGGGTATTAACTAATCGAGGGTAATTTTCAGAGATCAAGTGATAAAGTGAATATCATATACTGTGATGTACAACAGGCGAACTATTTCAAATTGTCAGTCTCTGTGGATTCGATGTATGACTTACAGGTTATGAATCATGCGAAGTAGATCAGGTCAAAACAAAAGAGAAGGGATGTCAACTCCCAGTGGCCATGATGATCGCTTGTAAATAGTCCTTCAAATAAGAATGACGGGATACTGAAATTTGGCATCACTGTGTCGCAGAGCGGAAGGTAGCCTTATACTTTTGGAGAAAGTCGTTAAGCTAAGGCGTTGTTTAATCAAGCTGGAGCAATTCATTAAAGTATTAGTAATTAGATATCAACTCCAAAAGTATACAGCGGTTGTACAAGAGATCCACCCAGGACCGAAGAACGGAGTTGGTAGTGAAGCAAACCTCCACAGCCGGAGTATCCCTGCCACATTCGGAGTTGACTAGAGTTTTGGTTCTTTGGGGCAATGCCAAAGAACGCCGCCACGGCAGTGGGCCAAAAGCCAGAAAAACCAGATAGCGATCACTTGAAAAACTATCTCACAAGCACCAGCACTCTCCCGGCCAGGAGGAAATCCAAGTAGAGAGAGTATTTTCAGGTACCCACTAATAATTACTCAGAACCTTTATATATTACTCATGGTTGCCATTTGATAAGAACTTTGTCATATTGAGTATCATAAGCAACAAGGGACCAGTTTGGGTCATCTGAGAAGCAGCAAGAGTTAAAGAAATGCAGTTTGCTTAGTAAGGGCTAAAAATTGTACTCAAATGAAAACAGATCGAAGAAAGTTTATTTCACAATCAGTTGCCGGAGGATTGGCGGCTGGAGCAATACCATGGGTTTCTCATATTGTTAAAGAGAAGGGTAAATCAAGAGATTCATCGATAGGATCAAGAGATGAAAAGCTTGGTGAAATACTAAAGCAACCTGTCTTAAAAAAGGAGTTATTCACGTCTCCGGTTATTATTGAAACGCTTGAATTATTGGAATACGATGGCAGATATATCTGCCGGGTCCGATCGAGTGATGGAGCTGAAGGCATCTCGGTTTCTCATTATGACATGTCTATTTTTTTCCCAATTTTTATTAAAAAG
>JAUILF010000180.1 GCA_030433135.1 Bacteroidia bacterium
AAACCAGTCATGGACAAAGATCCTACGCAGCATACATTCGTTGGCTGATACCTGATTATCAGCGCACACCTGTCAAGCCGGTTTTGGATGGCGAACCCCGGTACGAACACTTTCCGGTGAATTGGGACTACGAAACTTTCGGTTGGTTTGATGACGCTGATGTAAGACAGGCTGCCTATTGGTCTTTATTTAGCGGTGCTTTTGGACATACCTATGGATGCCATGATATCTGGCAGATGAATGCGCCTCATTATGAGCCCACTCGATGGGCCCGCCACAACTGGTATGATGATCTTGACCTACCGGGAGCCTGGGATATGCTGCATGTGCGCAGATTGATGGAAAGTCGACCAATCCTTGATAGAGTACCTTTTCAGGAGATAGTGATGAATGAGTACATGGCTGAAACGGAATATAATGTAGCCACCAGGGGGAAGGATTATCTGATGGTTTACCTTTCTACCGGCAAGGAGGTGCGACTGAACCTGGACTTATGTGGTTGGTCCAAAGGGAAAGTTTGGTGGTTTGATTGTAAGACCGGTGAAAGCACTTTTGTTGAAGAAATCGAGATGTCCGGTACCAGGGCATTTAATCCTGTCACTCGTTTCCGGGGAAATGACTGGGTTTTGGTTATTGACAATACCGAAAGTAACTTTGGACCTCCGGGTGAATAAGAAGAAGGCGAGAATTATTGGCAGTGGCTATTTTTCCGCTGACCGCGAACTAACTAACTGGAAGTTTTATGAGGAAAGTTGTTCCGGTTCCCTCTTCAGAATGTACAGAAATTTGTCCTCCATGAGCCTTTATGATATCGTAACTCAGGCTCAACCCCAATCCAGTCCCCTGGCCTGTGGGTTTGGTGGTGAAAAAAGGCTGGAATATTTTGTCTTTTATTTCCTCCGGTATGCCGGGGCCGTTGTCCAGGATTATGATCCAAACCTCCCCCCGACCCCCTCCGGAGGGGGAGAATTCCTCACTTTTATTTCCCCCGCTGGCGGGGACAAGGGGGTGGTATTCAGTCTTGACCACAACCTTTGGTTCATAGTTATCCCCCTCAAACGACTGTGAACTGCTGGCTGGGGACTGCTGACTGCTCTCCTGCGCCAAGGCTTCGGCGGACACGGCTTGAAATGCATTATTAATCAGATTGAGCAACACCCTTCCCATCTCTTGTGGGACTATTTCTATAGTTGGTAACTCAGGGTCCAGGTCGAGGTCAAAGTCAGCGTTAAAACTTTTGTCTCTGGCACGAAAACCGTGATAAGCTAGTCTCAAGTATTCATCACACAAGGCATTGATGTCGGATAATTCTTTTTCTCCGGTCTCCGATCGGGAATGTAGCAACATGCCCTTGACGATGGACTCTGCTCGTCTTCCATGGTGGTTTATTTTTTCTTCATTTTGAAAAAGGTCTTTCAATATCATTTTGACTTCATCCAGATTGCCCTTCTCTAGTTCAGCTCTTAATTCAGTAATTAATTCTTCATTCAGTTCCGAGAAATTATTTACAAAATTTAATGGGTTTTGAATTTCATGAGCGATTCCAGCAGTGAGTTCTCCCAGGCTCGCCATTTTCTCTGATTGGATGAGTTGAGATTGGGTAGACTGCAATTGAGTCAGAGTTGCATCAACACTTTTCTTCGCTTCTTCGAGCTTATTAAAATCCTCATAACGAGCATAAGCTACCGAAAAGGAATCCGTTAATGCCTGCACCGTTTGAAGATCCTCGGATTTAAGTGGTGTCAGACTCCCCACATACAGCATTCCCTGACTGAAGGGAGAAAAATGCAGATGAAAACCTTCCTGCGGAAGAGAGTTCAAATATTCATCAGGTGTCGCAATTGCACCATGTTGAACCAATTGATCGGCCTGAAGTTTAAAATCCTCTTCTGTCCAATAGGTCGCAAACATTTTTTGCTCATGCCAGTGATCAATAGCAATTGCCAGATTTCCCGGATCATCGAGCGGTGTATGGAATGCAGCAATGGCTTGACCATCGGGTGTTGATAGATATATATGAATCTTGTTTTGATTCTCATCCAAGATAAATACCCCGCAGCGCATGAATGTAATTCCCAGAGTATTAAGTTCTTTCCAAATCAAAGGAGTAATCAGATTCAAATCCTCCGTGGTGCGCATACTGGCGATTTCCCCACGGACTCTATCCAGCGAAGCTTGCTTGATCGTTTCTCTACCCTGAGCTTCTGCCTTTTGAAGGTCAAGGAAGCGAGTGTATGTCTGTTGGAAGGCCTTCGTAAATCTCGCCAATATCAATTCCTGCTCCTCATCAAGGAGTACTTCTGAAACTATGTGCAAATACCCCTCTCTGAAATTTCCACAATAGAAAATAACAGCGTCAGGTATTTTTCCCGAGATTTCTAATGCTTGTGTTGACTCAAAATGCCGGGAAACGTAAACCCTATGCCTGGCAAGGTCCTCACCAGCAACTTGTTGGTGGAAAATTGATTCTTGCTTTTTCCAACTTTCATATCTACTTTCTAAGATTGGGTCACCCTTCAGTGGTAGTAAAAACTTGAGTGATTTCTCCTGCCCTGGAACGCCCATCCATACCTCTTGCTTACTTTTTGTCTCGTTGATCAGGACAAAACCACTTTGGAAATGTGGTATTGCCAGGGTTACCAACTCCTGTGAAAAAACATCAGCAGCATAAAGGAGTTCTTCGCTTTTATGCATGGCCATGGTAGCGGCACGTACTCTTTCCAGTGATGCTTCAATCTGTGCCTCACGTGCTTGCTCTTCAGCTTTTATTAGGTCCAGGTATCGTCGATAAGTCAAGGTAAAAACTTTCGCAAACCTTCTAAATATCTCCGCATTCTCACCTTCCAATGGCTTTTCAGTAAATGAGTATAGCGCCCCATCCGGGAAATAAAATGAATTGGCAGTTTGAATTTGCGTCAGATTCTCGACCGGCAAATCAAAACCTGATTTCGCCCTAATGGCATGATAATAGGATTTCAATTCTTCCCCTTGCAGATCATAGCGATGTTCAACTAGGTTCTCTTTCCATCCATCGTAAAGGCTCTCCAACAAAGGATGAATAGTCATGTCGATTTTTCCGGCGACTTGCAGTAGTCTTTCGTTTGCACTGATTGTAGATGCCCAGGCTTCCATACTTTTTGTCTCCTCATCAAATAGAGACACACCACATCTGATCGTCTGTATCCCTAATTGGTCCAATTGAGCGAACATCACAGTGGTGGCATCACTGACATCTTTGCTGTTATGCATAGCCATCGCCTTGGCTCGGACTCTTTCTAAAGCTGTTTCAATCTGCGCTTCTCTGGCTTGTGCTTCAGCCAGTTTCAAATCCTTAAAACGAGTATAGGTCAGATTAAATGTTTTGGTAAAGCGCAGTAAAATGTCGGAATGCTCTTCCTCTAATGCCTCGAGACTGGCTACCGATAAACATCCGAAATTATTGAAAGAAGCAGTGAGGTAAACTCGGTCTGGCTCTTTCATGCCATCAATGACATAATCAGGTAAGTTGGAGAGTTCAGTTTCCTTAAAGATCATCTCATCCCAGTCTACCTTTTCCGCTCCTTCCAGCACGTACTGCCATTTTGCAGGTCTCTCTTGCCACGCTTTCACGTAGGCGAGATAAGGTGGTTGTTCATGGTACTTGATAAAATAGCCAGAAGGATTGGAAGGCTCCTCAGAGTTAGCCATCCACCACTTGCATCCCCTGGATTCCGGATCATAGATCATAATAATGCAGCGAGTCAACAGCAGGTCAAGCTTTGTTAGTTCGGTAAATACTGAGCCGATTAATTCCTTCAACTCATCGGTGGTTTGCATGGCCATCGCTCTCGCTCGTACCCGCTCCAAACCGAGTTGAATTTGGGCTTCTCTAGCTTGTGCCTCCGATTTTTGGAGATCCAGGAATCGCGTGTAGGTTTGCTCAATGACATTTGCTACGCGCTGAAGAATCGACGCTTTTTCATCAGACAGCGGTACAGTATTGCTTGCAGTCTCTACAAACCCATACTTCATATGAGCTCTACACAACACTATTTTATCATGACTCCGCATGAATTCCTGCACTTCTTTAGGTGCGTTTTTTATGGGCGTCTGAGTGAAAATATAATCGTCAAATCTCCTTTTTTCTGCTCCTCTAAATTCTGTCACGGAATATCCACCTCTATTTAATTGCCAACAATCAAACATTTGCTGGAAGATCGGGCTTTCTAAAAAAGGTATTTTGAAGCTCTTCGGCAATACAGATTGTACCGATGCTGATTGCCAGGACTCACATACTTTGCTTCCCTCATCAATAATGGTCAATGCACATTGCTGAATGCTGAAATCCAGAAGCTCCAATTGTTCAAATAAAGTACCTAGCGTCTCTCTGAATTCATCGGAGGAGTGCATAGCTATGGTTCTGGCCCTGATTCTTTCTAAAGCCAACTGGACCTGTGCTTCTCTGGCCTGTGCTTCGGCTTTTTGCAGATCGAGGAAACGGGTGTAGGCTGAATTGAAAACATTAGCGAACCTACCCATTATGGACTTCTGATCCTCACTCAAAGGAGTAACAGATATCAGGATCATATAACCCTCATTCAGAAATTGAATGGAGAATATTGTTGGATCGGGCATTGCTTCTCGTGCAGCGAGTTCTTCATCAGAAGAATCATCGTTAGGAAATACGAATTCCATATGCTTTTCCACTTCTTCCCTTTTTAGTACTTGTTCAAGAAAGGGAATGCCTTTTTCCCGATATTCATGACGCTCATCCAATACCTTGTCCCCCGCAAATGGAATTCTAAAATTTTGCAGTAGACTTTCATTAGTCGTTTCAGCAAACCAGCACTGCGTTACTTTATTTTCTGCATCTGGGAAGTTAAATCCACCTGAAACAACACTGTCAAATCCCAAGCCGATGAGTTGTTGATAAACGGTAGTTGCTACTTTAACTAATTCGTCACTTTCATGCATAGCCATTGATACTGAGCGGACTCGCTCCAGGGCTACTTCAATCTGTGCTTCCCTGGCTTGTAGTTCAGCATTTTGTAGGTCGAGGAAGCGTGTGTAAGTTTGCTCGAAGGCTGCTGCAAAGCGCTTGACGACGTCAATATCCCTATCCGAAAAGGAATCCCCTGTAAAGCTTTCCACGAACAGACCGGCGTTATTCAAAAGTATATTTACGTTGTTGTATCCGGGAGCATTATACAAGTACTCTTTGGTATCCTGATCTATATCCGGGATATACGTGAAAGCATGATCGAGCCATCGGTTTTTGTCTTCTGGAGTGAGAGACAGCGTGTAGAACTCTTCTTTGTTCTGTTTTGCCTCCACATAACGGCTAAAGATAGGATGTTCGAAATAGGGTATATGCTGTTGATCAGGCGATAATTTACCCTCGCGGCTAATCCAGAACTGAAAGTCATCGCTTTCTTGATAATCAATCAAAAATCCGGCTGAGAAATTGGCAGAAAGTAAGTTTTGAAATTCCTGGTTTAACAAACTGCTGACTTCAGCAAGTTCGTCGCTACTGTGCATGGCCATTGATCTTGCCCTCACTCGCTCCAGACTTGCCTCAATCTGTGCTTCGTGTGCCTGTGATTCGGCTTTTTGCAGGTCGAGGAAACGTGTATAGGTTTGTTCAAAAACCTTTGCGAACCTTGGAAAGATGTGCTCGTCTGCAAATTCTTCTGTAGTAATGATCAATAGATAACCGTATTTATAGGATGCGACATGATTCTTCTGCCAAACAGGTAGTGGTGTGCCGGAGTCGATCACTCTCTGAAAATTTGCCTTGAATGTCGGAATGGACATCAAATGCTCATAAATATCACTGAGTTCCTTGCCATCCTGCACATAGGAATAGAGATCAATACTCTTTTTCCAAGTCTCGTACATTTTTTGTTCGCCATGATCGGCCTGATACGGAATAAACAAGGGGTCAAACATCTGACCTAAAATGGGGCTTCCCATCCATTTCTCCACCATGATATCATCCTCTCTACAGATTGCAAATCCGGCTGTCCATAGTTTTGCCCCAAGAAGTTTCAATTCATCAAAGAGTAGGGCTGCTACCTCTGACAGTTCTGCACTTTTGTGCATTACCATTGTTCGCGCACGCACGCGCTCCAAGGAGGCCTCAATTGCGGCTTCGTCCTCTATCTCCCTTTTTAGGCGGATTATTTCTGAAACCAGTTCTTCCCTGGTGCCTTCAATTCCTGACTTTACTTTAATGTCCTTGGGCTTCATATATTATTGGATCTTCATAGTCCTTTCTATATATCTTGATAAAGAAACTCAATTCCCTTCCATCTTCTAATTCCACATCTTGCAGCGTTACAATACGGAATCATCCACAACAAAATCAGCCCTTCTTCTACCAATGGGTTCACTCAATTCCTTATAATAGATGTCGTGCTCAATCTCTCGATTAAAAGTGAGATCGACTAGTGACATTTCCCATGCAAGTGCTCGTTGATAAATCACCTCCTGAAAACCATTGCCAAGGAATTTATGAACTTCAAAGGCAGATCCAATGACCTTTGCTGTTATGTCTTTGTACTTTAATATTTCAGTCATTTTTTCTGTTTCAAATAATTGATGGTCTGAACTTTTCCTATCCTAATCTCTGTCATCATTGTAATCCTCTAAATCAAAGATTCACCATTTGGTAATTGTATAATAAACTCTGAGCCTTTGCCTTTCGCACTTTCCACCACTAACTCGCCTCCATGTGCTTTGATAATGTCATAACTCAAACTCAACCCCAGGCCAGTGCCTTGTCCGGTAGGTTTGGTGGTGAAGAAGGGCTGAAATATTTTGTCTTTTATTTCATCGGGTATACCGGGGCCATTGTCCTGGATGATTATTTCAATACCACCAGCCCCTAAAGGGGAGTTTACACCCCCGGCCCCTGAAGAAGAGTTTGCTCGTCGGGTTATGACCATAACCCTTGGGTTATGGGATTGACCATCCGCAGACTGAGGACTGGGAACTGCCAACTGAGAACTGCCTACTGCCGACTGCTCAGTGCATGCCTGAAATGCATTATTAATTAGATTAAGTAATACTCTGCCGATATCCTGGGGCACTACTTTTATTTTAGGCAGTTCCGGATCCAGATCCAATTCATAGTCAACATTAAAACTTTTATCCCTAGCTCTGAATCCGTGATAGGCTAGTCTCAAATATTCATCGCACAAGGAATTGATGTCAGTTAATTCTTTTTCACCACTTCCTGACCTGGAATGAAGCAGCATTCCCTTCACGATTGATTCAGCTCGTTTTCCGTGATGATTTATTTTATCGGAATTTTGCTCTATATTTTCTGCTAATTCACTGGCCGATTCAATGGCACCACTTTTCAACTCGTCTTTTAGCTCAGTGGCCAGCTCCTTATTTATTTCGGAGAAATTATTTACAAAATTTAGTGGATTCTGAATTTCATGAGCTATGCCAGCCGTAAGCTCTCCCAGGGAGGCCATTTTTTCAGCGTGAATGAGTTGTGTCTGAGTGGATTTGAGGTTTTCCAGGGAAAGTCTCAATTCTGCTGTTTTGTCAGCGATTTTTTCTTCCAACTCTCTGTTTCTCTGCAAAATACCATCTATAGGCCAGGCTTCATGGTCTGAGATATTTTGATCCGGTGAAGAGGAGTGGCAATGGAATAGCATCCACCTTTCATTTTGTATTTCCCAAATCGTAGTTAGCCGGAACAAAAGAGAATGCTCAATTTCCTTAAAACGAACCTGGATTTCCTGGACAATCAGATGGGCTTTGCCCCCGGCAAATGAAGTGTCGGCCATAGTTGCTACAGGATCGTATTCCAGGGTCATTCCCGACATTTCCCGGTTTTGTTTTTCCACCAGATCGGCAAAGGCCTCCATTCCCTGAATTCTTTCATGTTCTGCGGTACCCAATAAGGTTAGCTGAGTAGAAATATGTGGCATTAGCTGCTCAATTTGATTCTCACCAAAGATCACTTCAACCAACAGATTGTAAAGGGTATGAATATCGACTTGATCTGGTTGGGACATTATTATTCCAGTAGTATTGAAAAAGTGAATCGTGTACCTTCAGGTGTATGATCTACAGAAAGTTCTCCTCCATGCGCTTTCATAATATGGTAACTGAGACTTAACCCGTGCTCGAACTGTAAATCCAGATCCTGGGTAAGCCCTGGAAATGTGATCAATTCAACAATCAGTATTGCGATAATTCCTCGCATATTTCTCAAGTGAGTAGTGCAACCAGTCAATAAAATAGGCAATAGTTGCCGAATTGCAGTGCAATCGACCTGTTCCTCACCCCATTTAAGTCAAGGAAATCATAAAACTTGCCTCATATCCTGAGCTTTTCGGGGTTTTGGTCTTTGTTTAACGTCTTTAGAGTACCTTTGCACTCATTTTTAACGCGTTAAAGCAATTCTGTGAATTCATTTGCCCAGTTAGGACTAGCCCAAGAAACTCTCCAGATCATCAAAGAACTGGGATTTGAGAAACCCTCCGAAATTCAATACCGTACCATTCCCCACCTGTTGGAAGGAAAAAACGATCTGATCGGTCTGGCCCAAACCGGGACCGGAAAAACCGCAGCGTTCGCCTGGCCTCTATTGCAGCGTATTGATATGTTTGACAATTCCGTGCAGGCCCTTGTGCTGGCACCCACTCGTGAACTGGTACAGCAGATCACACAGCAGATGGATACCTTTGGTAAATACCATAAGTATATCAATATACTTGCTGTTTATGGAGGTAGTCCCATATCCAAACAAATCAGAGCCCTGAGACAGGCCCAACATATAGTGGTGGCAACTCCTGGGAGACTTCTCGATTTAATCCGCCGCAAGGCCATACGTCTCAATCAGGTGGAATATGCCGTATTGGATGAGGCAGATGAAATGCTCAATATGGGTTTCAAGGAAGATATCGATCAGATCTTGAAGCGTACTCCCGATCATAAATCAACCTGGTTGTTTTCCGCCACCATGCCATCTGCCATCAAGCAGATTGTCAATACTTATATGACCAATCCCATCGAGGTTAAAATAGCCCACGAGGAAAAAGTCAATGTAAATATAGATCACCAATTTGCCCTGGTCAACCATCGCAAGAAAACAGAAGCCTTAACTCGGTGTCTCGATATCGAACCAGCCATCAGGGGAGTGGTCTTTTGCCGAACGCGCAGAGACACTCAGAATCTGGCGGATGTGTTGTCTCGTCACAACTATAAAGTCGACTCTTTGCATGGAGATCTTTCACAGAAGCAGAGAGATCGGGTAATGAACCGGTTCCGGGCTCACGAATTGCAGCTGCTGGTAGCAACCGATATCGCTGCCCGAGGTCTCGATGTCGAAGACCTGACCCATGTTTTTCATTATTCCCTGCCGGATGATAAGTCTTACTACACGCATCGCAGCGGAAGGACCGCCCGGGCAGGAAAAAGCGGAACTTCGATTGCATTGATCCATAAGGGTGAGCGTCAGCGGATAAAGGAATTGGAGAGAAATCTCAGTATTTCATTTACTGAGACGGAAATCCCTTCCAGAGAGGAAGTGAACAACGCCAAACTTGAAAGCTGGTGTCAGGAAGTTTTGAATACTCCCATTAAAGGTCGTATCGATCAAAACCTCATGGACCGGGCCAATATGCTTTTCGGGAACCTTTCCCGGGAGGAACTGCTGGCCAAGGTGATGCTCCATCAGGCGCTTCAAAAGGATGATAAGGACGAGCAATCCATTCCCGAAGATCCAACATCTTCAGGCCGGTTCAACCGCAAATCCAGGAGAAAGGGAAGAAGCTCAAGAGGTAAAGGCCGAAGAAAGGGCAACCGGAAGTCAAAATCACGATCCTGGAAGTCTTAGTCTGTTCCATTTTCCTTCTTCCAAAAAACAAGCTACGCTGGCGGTTAAATGAGTAATTTTGCTTCCCCAATGGATATGGAATGGAGCAGAAGATTGAAAACATCGAGTTAGACTTCCTTGGGAAGTGTGGGCAATCTGCCCAAAGAACATAATATGGATATCCAGCATGCCGAGTCCATGGTTTTTCACTCCTTGTGATTTTCCCTTCCCTACCAATGGGGTGAGGTCCGAAGCGACCCCCAATACCGAGATGATCCTTATTGCTGATGTGAATATTGATCATTTGCGGCACCTGCACAATCACGGCAGTGTAAAGAACCTCAAGGATCGCAGGCTGGATATTTATAACCTGGCAAGACATTCCCCAAGTAAAAAGTAATTCGGATCCATTAATTTGGGGTATGCCGAAGTCCAAACATATATTGCCGGTCATTGTACTTGCTCAGTTCTGCTGCACTTCTCTTTGGTTTGCAGGGAATGGAGTGATGTCCGACCTGATCGTTGCGTTTGATCTTACTCCGGCTGCACTGAGCCACCTGACCTCTGCGGTACAGATAGGTTTTATTACCGGGACTTTGATTTTCGCCTTCCTCACCATTGCTGACCGGTTTTCACCATCCCTGGTATTTGTCATATGTGCCATCTTTGGTGCCTTGTTTAATCTGGGTCTGATCTTGCCGGGAAACAGTGGTGTAAGTCTGCTGGCATTCCGATTTTTCACGGGTTTTTTCCTGGCGGGAATTTATCCCGTGGGAATGAAAATTGCCGCTGACTATTACCAGGAAGGCCTGGGTAGATCCCTGGGTTACCTGGTAGGAGCCCTGGTGGTAGGAACGGCTTTTCCTCATTTGGTCAAAGTATTTTCATCCGATTTACCCTGGCGGACCATTGTTTATGTTACATCTTCCGTTGCCGTTTTCGGTGGTTTTTTGTTATGGTTGCTGGTTCCCGATGGTCCGTTCAGGCGCAGAATGCAGAAACCGGATAGCTCTGCTTTTCTGAGGGTTTTCAAAGATGTTCAATTTCGTAGTGCAGCTTTTGGGTATTTCGGTCACATGTGGGAATTATATGCATTTTGGACATTCATTCCGGTCATTTTGCAGAAATACAGTAGTCTTTATCCTCAACATACACCCGCTGTTTCACTTTGGTCTTTCTTGATTATTGGATTGGGAGGTGTATCCTGCGCTGTGGGTGGGGTGCTTTCTGAGCGATTTGGTGTACGGCGATCGGCAACCTTCGCACTCACTTGTTCGGGAATTTGTTGCTTGCTCGTTCCATGGGTAATGCACCAACCGGGGATGGTTACTTTTCTGCTTTTCCTGGTCTTTTGGGGTTTAATGGTTATTGCTGACTCACCCCTTTTTTCCACGCTGGTGGCCAAGCATGCTCCCGTGGAAATGAAAGGAACCGCGTTGACCATCGTAAATTGCGTTGGGTTTTCGATCATCCAACTACTCAACCTCCTTTACTTGTCTGTTGATTCTGTGTTTATCTATTCTATCCTGGCACTGGGTCCCTTGTTCGGGATATTATCCCTGCGTTATGTCTTCTTCCCTTCACCTTAAAGCTAGTGCTCTCATACAAAGAAATCAGTCTAACTTAAGAACTACAACAGAAAAGGGAGGTAGGGTTATATCCACATTGCCTCCATCCACGCTGTAATCGTCAAAGGTCTCCACCTGGATCTTATCCGGATCATCGAACGTATTGTGATCTTGCAAGGCATCAGATCTAAGAATTTCGCCACTGACATTGGCAAAGTCTTCACCCCGTAGTAACATCGAAATCGAATGTGACGCATTGGGATCAATATTGACCAATGAAACGTGAATGGTTCCACTTTCTGTCCTGGATGCCGAAACCGACAGAGCCGGAAGTGATTCGCCATCCTGTTCATAATTGACATTTTCCAAGTCGATGGGCAACAACATGGCATCCTGATGTACGTTGTACATCTCCATTACGTGATAAGTGGGTGTAAGAATCATTTGTTCTCCCTGTGTAAGAATAACTGCCTGAAGTACATTGACCGTTTGGGCAAGGTTGGCCATGCGTACGCGATCGCAATGGTTGTTAAATATGTTTAAGGTGGTGCCGGCAATCATGGCATCCCGCATGGTATTCTGTTGATAGAGAAACGCAGAATTGGTGCCTGGTTCTACCTCATACCATCCACCCCACTCGTCGACAATCAGACCGATATTCTTGTCGGGATCGTACTTGTCCATGATGGTAGAATGGCGTTCAACCAGTTCTTCCATGCCCAGGGCTACTTGCATCGTGGCAAAATAATCGGACTCGGTAAATTCCGTAGCGGATCGCTTAT
>JAUILF010000565.1 GCA_030433135.1 Bacteroidia bacterium
TTTGAAAAACTCATTGAAGAAAAGCACATTACGAGAAGCAGGAAAATCAAGAACAAAGTAGAAAACCTGATTGAGGAATCGGAGGAGAGAAGTCGTATTTTATTCACTGCCAACAAGCTCACGAATCTTAAATTGAAAATTCATGGCCTCTATATAAAGATAGGTCATGCCAAAAACGAAAAGGATGCTTTTGTGGTCAGTGACTATTTTAAATCTAACCTTCCGGACTTAACTTATTCCAATCTTACGTTCTTTGAAAAAATATACCTGCACCAGAGTTATGTTTGGTATTACTATATTCTGCTTGACTTTGAAAAGTGTGCTGAGCACGCCCACCATTGGGTTTCACTGTATGAGTCCAATGATAAAATGATAGAGGAGGACCCTGATATTTATATGCGGGGCATCCATTATCTGCTTACTTCATTGTATGGCCTCAATAAAGTAGCAACGCATGAAAAATACCTGCAGGCTTTTGAAAAATTTGGTGAGAAATATGCCAACTCACTAAATAATACCTCAGAAATCATCTTCTTTCTGTACCTGTATACTGCCAAAATCAACATGCATTACCTACTTGGTACTTTTGAAGAAGGCCTGGAACTCGCGGATGAAATTGAAAATAAAATAAAGAAATACCAGCGAAATATCGACCTGCATAGAGTGCTTGTGTTTAACTATAGGATAGCCTGGCTCCACTTTGGTGCCGGAAAGTTTTCTGAAGCTATTGACTACCTCAATAAGATTATTAATCTGAAAGTGGGGCACCTGAGAGAAGACATTCAGTCTTATGCCAGACTGCTGCATCTATTGGCTCATTATGAACTGGGTAATTTTGCTCTCCTGGAATATCTGGAAAGGTCTGTGAGTAGATTTTTCGAAAAAATACATGACAAAAATAAAGTTCAGAGTGAACTCCTCTCATTTGTGCGGAAACAACTCCGGAGTGGCAACATTCCCGATGTGAAGCTTTTGGAGAGCACAAAAAAGAACCTTAAGAAATTGGCAAAAGATCCATATGAGAAAAGAGCGTTTCTATACCTGGATGCCGTTGACTGGGTGGAAGGAAAACTGGAAGGTCTTACTGTGTCGGAAGTGGTGCGAAAAAGGCGAAAGAAGAATAGTTAGCCAGGTGTCAATAAACCTTGCTGTATTATAAACCAATGTACTTTTCAGGTTTCGACTTATGCATGTGGATGGAGGCAGCAGGCTGAATATGAAGTAGACAGTCAGTCATGCGTCAATGAGTCCTTTGGAGTACCAGGTGCCAGCTGGCCGTTCTCTATTCCGTAGTCACTCTCCTGATGAACCGTTATGTGAATAATTCCGGCCTATCCATCAAAGTGAGCATATCAGAATCGCAATTCGATAGGGCAATAGGGCGCCGTATCAACACAGTATGCCAAGAGCACTTAATCCCAAAACGATTAATTAAATAATGGTCGACTTGCCGTGATTGTACTTTTCCTGATCAAGAACAAGGTCATCATCTGACACCAGGCTTTCGAGGAAGTCACCGGCTTGTGAACAGCCGATTTTGGTAGCACCACGAAGATCCGGTGTACCAAAGCCTGAATCCAGCAACCTCGAAACAGCCTGTCGAACAGTATCTCCCTCCGTCCTCAACCCGAGGTGATCCAGCAGCAAACCGGCGGAAAGGACAGTTGCGATTGGATTAGCTATATCCTTACCTGCACCCTGTGGATACGATCCGTGTATGGGTTCGAAGACACTGGTCTTGCTCCCGATGGATGCAGATGGCAAGAGTCCCAGAGATCCTCCCAGTACACTTGACTCATCCGAAATGATATCTCCAAACATATTGCCTGTCAGAACTACATCAAATTGAGAAGGATTAATTATCAATTGCATGGCCGCATTGTCCACAAACATGTAGTCCGTTTCGACTGATGGATATTCGGCAGAAATTCGTTGTATTTCTTTTCTCCACAAACGAGATGATTCCAATACATTGGCTTTATCTACCAGGGTTAATTTGCCTCGACGTGCCAAAGCCTGCTCAAAAGCAAGATGCGCAATTCTTTCAATTTCATTGACGTGATACACGCAGGTGTCATAAGCAGATTGTTCATCATCAGCTTTACCCTTGGGTCCGAAGTAGATGCCTCCGATAAGCTCCCTGTAGATCACCATGTCTACCCCTGCCAGATATTCTTCCTTAATCGGGGAAAGGTGCTTCAGGTTATCAAAAATGATAACTGGTCTGATATTGCAAAATAAGCCC
>JAUILF010000181.1 GCA_030433135.1 Bacteroidia bacterium
GAGCTGAATTTCAACGCGATTCTCCAGTCGAAGCTGGATGTCTGGTGTGACTACCTGCACCTCAAGCTCTTTGACCTGATTGATATATCTTGCCATTTCCTGAAGAGCATTACCCAAACCATCCTCGACATTTACACCAAGGTTAAGATTATGGGATAAGTTTCTGACTTCCTGATAGGAGGAGTTGGCCAACTCGGTAGCCATGTTTATATGTGAATCTGCAGTTTGCTTTTCGTTTTCGTTTAATTCATTTAAATATAGAAGGAGAGTGGCCATTTTACTTCCCAGACTATCGTGAAGGTCAGCCGCAATCCTGGCTCTTTCTTCATCCTGACCCTGAATAATGAGATCCATGGTGTCGAGCTCATGCTGTTTTAGTTTTTCCAATATTTTCTGCCGTTCCAGGTCAGATTTTGCCTGGGAAATAATATGTTTTTTTCTGGAATTTTTGTAGTAGAGAAATCCGACCAGGGAAAGCCCCACAAATAATCCGAGGGTGCCAAAAAATAAGCTTCTATTTCTATTGCGATTGATTTCCAGTTTTTGATTTTCAGTGGTCAACCGAAGAATTTCGTTTTCCTTTTGTGTTGATTGGTATTTTTCTGATATCTCGGCAAAATTCCTTGTGTTGGTATATGCGGAAATGCTGTCTTGGAGTTCCTGCGATACTTCCGCGTAATAGAGTGCCTGATCAATGTTACCTAAATCTTTATGACAATCCTTCAAATGGTCATAAATAACCACTCTGCTGGTTGCATCACTGTTTACTAATGCTTTTTCAAACGTGGAAATAGCCTGGCGGGGAGAGCCTTTCATCCATTGGATATATCCGAGATTGTGGTATGCATTTCCGATGCCTTTTTCAAGGTTGAGTTCTTGCTTTAGTGCGATGCTTTTTTCGATATGAGTCTGTGCTGTTTCCCATTGCTTTCTGGACATAAACAGATCACCCAGATTATTGTGGGTGATGGCGAGGGATCGCTTATTGTTCTGGGCATAACCCAGTTCTGTGGCTTCTTCAAAATATTTAATGGCATTGGTCGTGTCACCTGCCTTAACGTACTGGGTCGCCAGGTTTGGGAGGGTGATGAGAGCCAGGTCAGTCTTTTGGTTGGCCTGAAAAATGGTTAATGCCTTTCTACTCCATTGAATAGCTTCTTGATAGTCATTTAATTCCGCATGAGCACTAGCGATGTTGTTATAGGATTTCGCTGCACTGGTCAGGTCTCCAGTAGATTCAAAGTAGGAAGCACTTTTAACAAGTCTTTGTATGGCTTCTTCAAATCTTGCCTGCCGCAGTAGTACTGCACCAATACTGTTGCCAAGATTTGCTTCCAGCCTGGGCTCATTTATTTGCTGCGCTATCTCTGAGGCTTGGATGAAATGATTGAGGGCAGAATCAAGTTGACTTTTAAAGAAAAAATACCTGGCCAATTGGTCTTCCACCTGTATACGTAACTCAGGTTGGTCAGAGGTGTAGGCTAGCGCCTTGTTAGCGTAAAGGAATGAGCTATCGAGGTTGGTTGCCAGATAGGTTTTGGAAAGTTTTATCAAAGATTTCGCTTTAACACTGTCTGCCCCGGAGATTGATCTTAGACTGGAGGTGTCTGGCTGTGCTCCACAAGGTATCAGGGACATGAGCAATATGACCATCAGTGTGTTTTGCAGCTTCATCCCGGAATGAGTTGAGGCTAAATATATCGGATTATCTACAGAATCGGTATACCTACTACTAGCTATTAAGATGCTGTTGAGGATATACAGATTACCTACAACTAGGGAGGGTCACCGAGTATTCTATGCAATAACTTGAGATCAATATTCTGATTGATGTCAAAATCCGTAGCCATGAAAACCAGCTTGATAATAACTTTACTTGTCTGAACTTTTCTGACTATTCAGGTTCAACAGTCAATACACCACCGGCTTCGACCTGGAGTCTACCCGAATTCATGGCTTCAAACAGAGTGGAGGTGTCGTCATTAACCACCAGACTACCCTGGTTCTTTATGTTTAGGAACCCATCTGATTCGATGGAAAGCATACCACAAAAAGCTGATATACCTGCACCAATGGTTGGGTCATGTAGTGCATTGCCAATTATGACCTCGTTACCGGTTGCTGGAACCAGTTTTTCGGCCCAATTATCTTCGTCCTCCCAGTCAGAACTTGCTGAGCCGACCCAGCTTCTGCCCGACGTATAAACACCTTCGTAAGCTCCGGCATCACAATCGGAGCTCACTGGTCGGGCGAGTCCACGCTGATCTGCCAGGATGGTATCGCAGGAAGCAAAATCTATCGCGGCACTTCCCAGTATCAGGGCATGTGTCCGGGCAAATCCACCGTTGTCTTTCAGAGTGTCTAGGGTGGCATCTCCACTTCCATCCGATAAGATGGTGGGACATCCGGTTCCGCTGCCAAATATATTATGGCCTAAGGTATTTAACTGACCTGCCTGGGTGTTGGCGCAATCATTAAATACTGTTTCAGCAGGAGTGCCATCGTCATTACCCTGAACAATTGAATTCTCAAGCGAAATCTTACTGCTTGCCTTTAAAATGTTTACACCCCCGCCATCACCAATTCCATCCTGGTCTGAATCGGCAAGGTTATCGGTGATAGTTACGTAGTTAAGTAGAATAGTTCCATCAGTTCCGTCATTGGTAACACCTCCGCCATCTTCTATGGCTTCATTACCTGAAATGGTCGTATTAATAATGGTGGTTAATCCATCAGTGCTAGTCACGGCTATCCCGCCGCCACGCCCAGCAGCGTTGTTAGATACCTCTGAATTTTCAATGGTCCAGACACAATGAGTTGAGCTCTGTCGGATACCACCGCCTTTTTCATTATCGCTGATACTTTTATTTCCGGAAATGACGCTTTGATCGATCATCATATTAGCATCTAAACCACTGCTATACAAGCCACCTCCACCAAAACTTTGGTTATAATTAACCGTACAACGTTCGAGTTCTAAAACACCTTTGGTCACCGAGTACCCAATACCCCCTCCGGAGCCACCATAGGCTTCATTATGAACTATGGAGCAGTCGATCATATCAATGCTATTCACCAGGCCATCGAATCGAATACCACCACCCCCTCTGGCACAATTAGAGCGAATGACAGTATGTGAAATAAAAGTACTGCTGCTGTCTTTATCGGTGCGGATTCCTCCACCTAACTGATCAAGTGCAAGTCCGTTTTGAATCGTTACATCATGCAACTGAAAATCACCCGAGTGAACATCTAGTATCCGATCATCTTCATTACCGTCGATGATGGTGAGATCTTGTCCGTTGCCAATAATGGTCAAGCCACCCTTGTCGTCTATATCAAGATCGCCGTTCAAATTGGCATTTTCATAAGTGGAGACCCGATCTAATAAAATTGTATCACCAATTGTAGAAACATCGAAGCAGATGGTGTCCCCACCAGGTGTATTATTTGCTGCCGAAACCGCCTCTCTTAAACTGATTTTGCCATCTGGTCCGGGGGAAATCAGAAGGTTTTCCATGGATGAGGTGTCACCATCAATAATATCATAAGTTGTATTAACCATGAGGCAATTATTGTCTTCAGAGGAACTTCTTTCATAGGCACCTGCATCACAATGACTATCGTCACGTTTTACCCCGCGTTGATCCACCTGAGTGGTATCACAATTAGCAAAGTTGATGGCGGCGCTCCCTTGAGGAAGTCGATTTGTCCAGGTAGATCCTCCATAGTCAGCTAAGGCTTCAAGCATGGCATCTTCCGAAGTGTCGTCGTCGGTTTCCGGACAACCGGTTTGGTCTCCGAAGACATTTCCACCTTCCGATATATAGATGCCAGCACCACCAGAGTTGCTGCAATCGTTGAAATTACTGTTGGATAGATCCTGATTACCCTGCAAAATGGAATTACTGATGTAAACAATGGTCGAACTTGAAGCGGTGGTAAGATCAATCCCTCCGCCATCCCCATTACTATCATTGTCATGGTCAGCGATATTGCCAAACAGGGTCACGAAATTCAGATGGATTTCAGTATCCTCGGCACCAATGGCAATTCCTGCACCGTTTCCATCGGTCCGGTTTTCGCTTATGGTCGAATTCCAGATTGACATGGGACTAGCGTCTCCCAAATAAATGCCACCACCGTCTTCACCGGAAATATTTTGCAAAAAACTGGATTGATTAATGATGGTTGAGCCCTCTTCAAAATTTTCAATATGTAGAGCTCCTCCTTTCTCAATACAATTATTATCAACAAACTGAGAAGTTGTGATGATGATATTTCCATTCGTAGGATTGGCATCAATGGCACCTCCGTCGCCGTCAGCTGTATTTCTCTCGAAAAAGCACTCCTGCAGGTTCAGGGTGCCTGCAGTTGAAAGGTAGGCCAAAGCTCCGGCATCACGATGAGTCTGGTTGTCGTAAAACTCACATGAAAATAGATTGGCTTTAGAATTACTTCCGGCATAAATTCGGATAGCTCCACCATCAAAGTCATCGGCGCGGTTGTTTAAAAACGTGCAACCGTGGAAATACTGCAGTGGGCTAGAACTGGAAACGTAGATGGCCCCTCCACCCCTGGCTGTGTTATTTTCAAAAGTACATTGAATAAACCGGAGTGCGCTTGCATTGGATCGGGAGTAAAGGGCTCCTCCGCTTGAGGAGTTGACTAGCTCATTTCCATTTTGGATGGTCAAATTCTCTATGGTTATTTGACCGTCATGATGAAAGACCCTTTCCGTAAGGTTTCCGTCAATAAACGTTTTATCGGCGCCATTACCCTGGACTACCAGCCCCATAGGATCTGTTATATCCAGATCACCATCCAGGTTTTGGTCTTCCCGGGAAGATCCGATATCCAGGACAATAGTATCGCCATCAATGGATGAATCGAAACAGATGGTGTCTAGTCCGGAAGTGTTATTGGCGGCTGTAATGGCTTCCCTTAAGCTGATTTTACCATCTATGCCCGGGTTGGAGATCAGATTACTTTTTGAAGAAGTATTCCCGTCTACAATATCCGACGTCGTAGTTACCAGAATACAGGGGGCCAGCTCCAGGGCATTTCCTTCAAAGGCTCCCGCATCGCAAAATCCGTCGGAACGTGGTTCTCCCCGTTGGTCCAAAGTAATAGTATCGCAATTAGCCAGATTAATCGCCGAACTACCTGTACCCAGGGCATGAGTTAAAGTATATCCACCGTTATCGGCGAGCGGACTAAGATTAGCCGGATCATTGGTATCATCAGGCCCGGTGGGACTAAGGACGCTCGTGCCAAATACATTACCACCGAGTGAAACCATAAGGCCCAATAGTTGATCTGAAAAATCATTTTGAGTGGCATTTTCCTGATCGATGTTGCCTTGAATGATACTGTTTTGTATGAACAGGAATGTGTCCTGAAAGAAGAATGAGCCAATGGCCCCACCACCCGTTGATTCCGCATTGGTCTCGTTGTCAGTCAGAGTCACAAAGTTTAGAAACAGATCACCGGCCGTGGCATCACTATTAAATATGCCACCACCGGCCTGTCCGGATGAATTGCCTGAAATAGTCGAATTGATGATATACATGGGAGAGCCATCATCATCCTTTTCGATGGCGCCTCCATTGCTGCCGGCAGTATTATTATAGAAGGTAGAATGGGAAATTTGGGTACTACCATTATCATCCTGATTAGTCGATATACCTGCACCGTTTTGGTTAGTGGTATTATTGGTGACGATACAAGCATTGAGGTAGCTGACTCCATCATCTGAGTTTAACTCCATTCCACCACCATCTCTTCCGGCTTGATTGCCATCAAACAGGCAGGAATCCATATGCAAAATGCCATTTGATCGCTCCGCGCGCATGCCCCCTCCCTCAAATGCCGCATTATTATTCAAAAATTCGCAATATGCCAAATAAGTCTCTTTGCCATCAACACCTTCGAAATGCAGACCACCACCAGTATTTCCACATAGGTTGTCAATGAAAGAGGCATACCGCATATCTATTCCTTCGTTAGTAGAACCAAAATAAGCCCCGCCACCCTCCAATGTTGCCTCATTTGATATCAATTGAACATTTAGCAGCTTAGCATGGGAGGTATTGCTGACTCCCGATTGTAAACCTCCACCATTACCAATGGCATACCCATGTTGGATTGATAATCCGAATAATAATAAATCGCCGTCCCGATGGTCGAACACCCGCTCGGTACTATCACCATCGATAATGGTTTGGTCTTTACCGTTACCTAGCAGTACCAGGTCATCGAGAATATCCAGATCACCATCTGCATTTTGATCTTCATGGGTTGATCCGATATTAAGCAGGATGGTATCACTATTTATACCAGGGTCAAAGCATATCGTATCCAGTCCTGAAGTGTTGTTTGCCGCTGTAATGGCTTCTCTCAAGCTGATTTTGCCGTCAGCTCCTGGTGTATTTTGCAAATCGGTAATCGATGAAGTATTACCATCCACAGCATCCAGGGCAGTATTGACCGTAAGGCAATTGGTAAACTCGGAAAAAGCGTCGTAGGCACCAGCATCGCAGGGTTCGAGGCGGGCAAAACCACGCTGATCATTGCTGATTGAACCACATTGGGCCAGGTCCAGAGCGGCACTTCCAGCTTGTAACTTATGAGTGAGGGTGGGCCCCCCATTGTCAGCTAAAGCATCTAGTAATGCTGGCGCAGTAACATCTCCGGCATCAACGGGACAGAGGGGATCGGTTCCGAAAACATTGCCACTCGCAGAAATGAAGGTGCCGCCGGAGGAACCCGGATCTGCACAGTTATCACCTGAGGGGTAACCTGTTGCTATATTACCCTGAACGATACTATTGGCAAAAGTTACTTCACAATTAGCTCCATTCCCGGTGAGAGCTACACCACCGCCGTCACCGGCAGTAGAGTTACCAAAGTTAGAAGTGTTGTCCGTAACTGTACTGAAATTCAGGTCAACATCCTGGGTGTTATTCAACGCCATGGCACCTCCGTGTCTTCCACTGGTGTTGCCGGAAAAGGTTGAATTTGTAAACTTTACGACGGCATCTTCTGAATCACTGCGAAATCCACCTCCGTCTACAGAGGCTGAATTCCCGGAAAATAAGGTGGATTGACATTCTAAGGAATGTTCTGAATTGCTGAAATGTAAGGCTCCTCCATAGGAGGCAGAATTGGTATCAATGCTACAGGTCGATATGCTGACTTCGGTCGACTGCCCTTCGATGGAAATAGCACCACCCAGTGAAGCGGCCTGATTGTACTTTAGTTTAAGGTTATTGAAGGTTGCTGTAGAGCTGTTGGTAGCAAGCCGGATGGCTCCACCATGACCACCAGTATTGGCTTCATTAGATTCGAATGTACTGTTTTCTACGGTAGTTGTCACCGAACTTCCCTCGATATAGATAGCTCCCCCACCAAGGTTGGATTTGTTGATTCCACTGAGATTATCCTCAAAATGCGAATTGATCACCTCTAGAGATCCGGATGCGTTGGTGGCTTGCACTGCGCCCCCGCCATTAGCCTGATTGTTAAGAAACTCGCAATTGTCAATTAGTATGTCGACATTATTGGCATCCAAACTGATGGCTCCACCACCAGAGTCAAATATGAAGTTTTCTGCCTTGTTTGAGTCGAATGTACATCCCGTGGCCGAAAACCGAATGAGGTTACCCTGATCATTCAAAATGAGTATTCCACCACCCCGAAAAAGTGAAAAACATTGAGTGATGGCACAATTGATTAAGGCGATATCAGCAGGTGAGGTTATAGTGGACTGAATAGCACCCCCACCATTGTCTATGAGTGAGTTGGATCTGAATTGACCGTTTTGTAAGGTTAGATCCAGCAATACTAGGTTGCCGGCAAAGTGATCAAAAATACGTTCTGTACTATCACCGTCAATCACTGTATTTGCCATTCCATTTCCCAGAATCACTAGTCCGTCTTCGTCAGTGATATCGAGGTCACCATCAAAATTGGAGTCCTCATTGGAAGAACCAATGTTTAGCAAGATGGTGTTGCCATCAATCGAGTTATCGAAACAAATTGTATCCTGCCCGGAGGTTGCATTCGCCATATTGATGGCTTCCCGCAAGCTGATTTGCCCATCGACTGCACTGACAACATCCTGACTGGTCGTTACGCATATGGGCTGTGCCGAAATGGAGGTATTTAATGCGGTTAATATAGCCAGAAGTAGGAAATAGAAACTGCTACATATAGGGGTGAAACTCTTCATCGAAGGTGATTTAGTTGGAGAAATACCTGCAGTGGCTTTTTGGAAGCACTGCGTGCTCAAAGTTCTTGTATTGCACTTACTGGAAATCGCAGTATTGTTCCAAAGGGGTAGATTATTGTTTCGCGGGAGTGGTTTTTCAAGTAAATGGAAGACATTTATGAACAGACCTTACCACGGCATTAAATTATTTGGTCTGCCCTGGATCTTTTTCGAAAAAGTCAATTTCGTATTGATTAGTTAATAGAGAAATAGGTTCTGGAACTATTAATCAATGAGACCTTCACAATAAAAGTGAATGTATTTTAGAGTCCGTTTTTTCATGGTATTATTGACCTTTTTAGCCTACCACATTTGTGAAGTGGGAATAGAACATTGACTAAATGTAAAGGCAGGTCGTTCCGATCAACAGGATCTATATCGAAGCTATTTTGTGTCTTGTATTATGATTAATGAGTTGTAAAATTTTGCACTGTTTGAGCGTACTTCGTGAAATATGAAGGTCTGAATCTGCTCACTCGCGGAGCGACAAATAGAACATACTTCATTCTCCTGCCGGGACATATTTATTATTTTGTTGATGGACACAAAGAAAAAGTAGCAGAACTACTATCCTTTCGCCACAGGTTGAATAACTCATTTCATCCCAATTTAAAGGAACATGCTTTTGTTCAGCAAACTTGCGCACTTCATCAATTACTTTTTGATCAGCCTCTTTGCTATTCTCCTGGAAGCAATCGGATGGGGCAAGCGTATTTCTGGCTTCAATACGATTTTCCAGGTTTCCCTCATCCGAGTGAATCGTACTGCTTTCCTTAACACATGAACTCGATGTCAATGTAATCAGCAAGATTGCTGAAATCATCATCAACAGTTTGGTAGGAAATTTGATATTAACTTGTCAAAACCCCCTACGTGAAAGAACTGTTCTGCAAGTATTTACCTCTTTTAGTAGTTGTCTTTTACATCGAGCTGGATGCACAGAGTAATTGTCCGCTGGAGGAACTTTTGGTGAGCTCTATTGCGGATGTCGTTGTAGGTGATGGAACCCCAGCCAGTTGTACACAGGAAGCGCTCCGTGTTGCTCTTATCAGTGGTGGTTTTATAACCTGTGATTGTGGCCCTGAGGAAGTAGTGATCTCCATAACTGCCCCACTAGTCATCAGTAACCATACTGTATTCGACGGAGGTGGCCTGGTCACCCTGGATGGAGGCCTTCAGACCAGAATAATTGATAAGGTTGCTGATATTGATTTTACCATCCAGCGAACGAAACTGGTTAATGGAAAAGCTCCAGGACCCTCGGGTCATTTTACTAACCAATGTGGAGGAGCTATACTATCACGCGGTGGTGGCATCTTGAAAGTCATTCAATGTCATTTTGAAAACAACACCGTTACCAGTACGGATGGGTCGGATATTGCGGGCGGAGCAGTATATGTGTTTGTGGAAGAAAAAGGGATTTTTTCATCCTGCACTTTCCTGGGCAATTCGGCCAGCAATGGAGGTGCCATCGGAGGATTGGGAAGTGATATCATTATTACTAACAGCAAATTTTACCGTAATGCTGCGCTGGGGCGTTCGGGTGGCCTGCGCGGACATGGTGGTGCCATAAACCTGGACGGTGTTGAGCTGGGAGCTGCTGACAAGTTGTATTCTGTTTGTGGAAGTGAATTCGTGCAGAACCATGCTGAGGCCCAGGGTGGTGCCTCAAATACCGTATTTTCTGATAACGTCGGTGCCAATCTTTCCATTGATCAGTGCTATTTTGAAGGGAACTACCTACGATCGACTGGTGCAGGAAATGGGGGCGCCATTTTTCATGTAGTGGATGATCTGGATGGAGGATATAGTGAACTCCAATTTTCAGTCACCCGATCCACGTTCTATCGGAATCATTGTAATCGGCAGGGCGGTGGAATCTGGGCCATTATCAATGGCCAGGGAGTCATCGAAAACTGCACTTTCTTCCGTGACAGTACGGCTAACCCAAACCACGGATTGGGGGGTGGAGTATCACTTCTTGTAAGGACCGAAAACCGCGGTGGGTGGCTTATTCGAAATAATACTTTTGCAAATAATTATAGTGGTTTATTTGGAGGAGGGTTGTTTAGCAATCCGGCGGCGCCCACCACCTGGCAAAACAATATTCTGCTTAACAACCGTCATTCGAATACCAATCCATGGGTGGGTTTGAACGTAAATCGGGAAATGGATGTGCAGGCAGGGAATAATATTCAATGGCCACAATACAGGCCAAATGGTAGTGAAGACACCCGGGCGACAGAGAATTCGTATTTCATGGAATCGAGCCTCGAAACCATTTTGAAATATCAGGGTGGACCCACTCCTACCCTCCTCCTGGTTAATAATGCTGTAACCGGAACTGGTTGTCCGGTGTCAGACCAAAGGTTGGTAAATAGAAGCGGAGCATGTAGTCTCGGTTCCTATGCTTCCGGAATCAATGCCATTCCCTCTTCGGTGAGCCTCCAGGGATTGCAGCTAGGAACCAAATATTATCTTTCAACCGGGAACATCAATTCTTCGGCAAAGATCTTGAGTTCGTCAATCTTTTCGTTTGAGAATCCCGGAGCAGTATTTCTGGATCAGGGGTTCGAGGTGATGCAAGGGGCTACACTGGAAATAAAGTGATCTCTGGAGGTTGATGCCCTGTCATGAAATCAGGCTGTTTGGTCATCACAAGTACTGCCCACATAATACCTGTCCAGGTCCCGGGAATAGATGATGTAAGCGTGACACATATTGGTGAAATGAAAAAGGCCAGTGATGAACTGGCCTTTTGTGTCGGGGTGGAGAGATTCGAACTCCCGACCCTCCCGCCAGAGGCGGGATGCGCTACTGCGTTGATTTCAAGTCCTGAAGAAATCTTTTGGCCCCTCGGCCTTTGATTTTTCGCTCTAGAATCTCAGCGGAACTTCTAATGTCAATTCCTTGTGATAAACATATTCCCAGTCGTTGGCTTTGCCAGTAAAACCTGAGTGGTTGGCATTATGGTCATCACATGAACTGCCCACATAAAACCTGTTCAGGTCCCGAGAATAGATGATGTAAGCGTGACACATATTGGTGAAATGAAAAAGGCCAGTCAAAACTGGCCCTATATGTCGGGGTGGAGAGATTCGAACTCCCGACCCTCCCGCCAGAGGCGGGATACGCTTTAATCTGATCCGGTCAAATCCTGAAGAAACCTCCTTGCCCCTCGGCCTTTGATTTTTCGCTCGAGAATCTCAGCGGAATTTCTAAAGTCAAATTCCTGGTGATAAACATATTTCCAGTCGCTGGCTTTGCCAGTAAAACCTGAGTGGTTGGAATTATGCTTGCGCAGACGGACGTGAAGGTCATCACATGAACTGCCCACATAATACCTGTCCAGGTCCCGAGAATAGATGATGTAAGCGTGACACATATTGGTGAAATGAAAAAGCCAGTGACGTACTGGCCTTTTGTGTCGGGGTGATCCTCCTTCGCTTCGCTGCGGACGGAGAGCAGAGATTCGAACTCCCGACCCTCCCGCCTTTGGCGGGATGCGCATTTACTCAGATCCCTCTAAATCCTGGAGAAATCTCCTTGCCCCTCTGCCTTTGATTTTCGTCTCCAAAGCCTCAGCTTCAGATCTGCATTCAAACTTGCGTTTGATAGACATATTTCCAGTCGCTGGCTTTGCCTGTAAAACCAGAGTGGTTGGAATTATGCTTGCGCAGACGGACGTGAAGGTCATCACATGTACTGCCCACATAAAACCTGTCCAGGTCCCGAGAATAGATGATGTAAGCGTGACACATATTGGTGAAATGAAAAAGGCCAGTGATATACTGGCCTTTTG
>JAUILF010000566.1 GCA_030433135.1 Bacteroidia bacterium
CTTCATGGAGCGTGTGGTTGAACGAACCAATGCCATCAAGTTGGGTAATCCTTTGGCAGAAGACACCATGATGGGCGCTCAGGCTTCCAACGATCAATATGAAAAAATCCTTTCTTACATGGATATAGGAAAACAGGAAGGCGCGGAAGTATTGTGTGGCGGAGAAAAAGCAAACCTCAACTCCGGACTGGAGAATGGATATTATATCAAGCCGACCATTTTTAAAGGACATAATAAAATGCGGATTTTCCAGGAGGAAATATTTGGCCCTGTAACCTCCGTGACCACGTTTAAGGATACCGACGAGGCCATATCAATCGCTAACGATACCTTGTACGGCCTTGGTGCCGGATTATGGACACGTGATGCACATGAGATCTATCAAATCCCGCGTGCGATCAAGGCCGGAAGGGTTTGGGTCAATTGCTATCATGCCTATCCTGCACATGCCCCGTTTGGTGGGTATAAGAAGTCAGGATTTGGACGTGAAACCCATAAAATGATGTTAAACCATTACCGGAATACCAAGAATATGCTTATCAGTTATGATAAGAAGAAACTTGGGTTCTTTTAATAACAATAGTGTTGGATGATGAACGGGAGGGAGTTATTCTCTCCTGTTCTTTTAAATTAAAACGATGGAAGTGAGCAGACTAGGAGTAACACAGGAAGCATTGGATGTTATTGATGAATTGCGCGGGCGTTTCGGGCCACTGATGTTTCATCAAAGTGGTGGTTGTTGTGATGGCTCATCCCCTATGTGTTTTGAGGACGGGGACTTTAAAGTAGGAGAAAGTGATGTACTTCTCGGGTATATTGATGATTGTCCCTTTTACATGTCCAGGGATCAATTTGAGTACTGGAAACACACCCATCTCACCCTGGATGTCACAAAGGGCAGAGGGTCCAGTTTTTCATTGGAGATACCGATGGGTATCCGCTTTCTGATTCGTTCCAGGCTATTGACAGAGGATGAATTAGAAGCACTTGATAAAATGGACGCACTATAGATATCCCAGGAAACGAAACTCATGCATCGTTTCCGATGAAAGCCGGGTTCATTGCCTGGCTTTCTTTTTTTGTAATGATTCTGAATTAGATCAGACAATGATCTCCTTGTGAGATAAATGAAATTTATTACCTAATTTTAGATGATTGAAAAATATAGCCACCATATTGCTTGTTGTACTGTTTCTGGGCCAAAGTCTGTCTGTAGCAGTAACGGAAGTAATGAAGCTTGGCGAGCTCATAGAACATGCACAAATGCATTTGGCTGAATACGGTGATTCCTTTTTCACCTTCCTGTCAAAACATTACGGCGAGCAGCAGTCCGAACACACCGGTGCGCATAAAGAACATGAAGATCTTCCCTTTCATCATATTCAGGGAGCACATATGATTGTCATGTTTCTCACTCCATCGCATCAAACAATTACACACCCCATGGGCCTGGATAACAACAGTGCCATGAATTCTATTTATATAGAATCTATTCCCAATTTTGTAAACTCAGAGATTTTCCAGCCCCCCATTTACAGCTAATCTATATTTGAATTTATAATTTAGGTTATTAACCTTAACTACTTGTATTTCAATATATTATGATTAGTAAAATCATTGACTTCAGCATAAAAAATAAGCTGATCGTATTTCTCTTTGTAGCGCTTTTAATTGGCTTTGGTATCTACTCATTGTCGCAGTTATCCATAGGCGCAGTACCGGATATTACTAATAACCAGGTACAGGTAATCACAACCTCCCGAAGTTTGTCAACCCAGGATATGGAACAGTTTATTACCTATCCGGTAGAACTGGAAATGGCAAACCTTCCTGGTGTCAAGGAAATCCGATCCATCTCGAAGTTTGGACTCTCGGTTGTTACCATTGTTTTTGAGGATGATCAGGGGACATATCTCCCGCGGCAACTGATAGCTGAAAAAATTAAATCCGCCAGCGAGAAAATTCCCGATGGATTCGGCCAGCCGGAAATGGGGCCGATTACCACAGGCCTGGGTGAAATTTATCAATATATCCTTGATACAAAGCCCGGATATGAAGATGCCTATTCCGTTACTGACTTGCGAACTATCCAGGACTGGATCGTCAAGCGACAGCTATCCGGCATTCCCGGGGTAGTGGAAATCAATACCTGGGGTGGCTTTCTGAAGCAGTATGAGGTGAGTATTTCAACTGAGAAGTTGAATGCTATGAATATCTCAGTAGGGGAAGTGATGACCGCCCTT
>JAUILF010000182.1 GCA_030433135.1 Bacteroidia bacterium
CCGCTCCTGTTTTTCTTCCTTAAATTCAGCAGGGACACCCGTTTCTTCAATGGGTATTTGATACCTCTTAGCCAGGTATTTAAGCGCTTCAGGAAAACTGTACCCTTCGTGCTCCATGACAAAGCCGACCGGATTTCCACCTTTGCCACAGCCAAAGCACTTATATATGTTGCGACTGGGGGATACGGTAAAGGATGGTGTTTTCTCGTCATGAAACGGACAGAGACCGATATAATTGATACCTCTCTTTTTTAACGCCAGGAAGTCCTCAACAACTTCTTCGATTCGGGCTGCGTCAAAAATGGCATCAATAGTCTGCTGAGATATCATATTTAGTTATTCCACTTCTGCCAACATGTTTTCCAGCTCTTCCGTCATCTCGAGATTGTGAAAGACATTTTGCACATCATCGTCTTCTTCAAGGGCTTCAATCAAGCCAAGTACTTGTTTGGCTTCGTCCAGTCCTACGGTGGTAGTAGAGGTTGGGATTCTTTCCAATTTAGCGCTTTTGGCCTCAATGTTGAGTTCTTCCAATTTGCTCTGCATATTGCCAAAATCTTCAAAGGCCACCGTAACTGTGATTTCGTCGGTCTCGTTATCTGGTTCAAGCTCTTCAGCTCCTCCATCTATGAGTTCGAGTTCGAGCTCTTCGATGTCATGGTCAGCACTTTCCAATACAAAAACACCCTTTCGCTCAAATAAAAAATCTACTGAGCCCGAGGTCGCCAGATTGCCTCCGCGTTTGCTAAAGATGGCCCTGACACTGGATACCGTGCGGTTGAGGTTGTCTGTGGTGCATTCCACAAAAACAGCCACTCCGTGAGGTGCATAGCCTTCGTAGGTGGGTTGTAAAAGAGCCTCTGATCCGGAGTCCAACGCCTTTTTGATGGCTCTTTCCACATTTTCCTTAGGCATATTTACCCCTTTGGCATTAGCCAATGCCACTCGCAGCCGGGGGTTAAAATCAGGTTCTCCCGAGTCACCTTCCTTGACCGCTACTGTAATCTCTTTTATAATCCTGCTAAATTCCTTTGATCGTTTGGCATCTGCCACTCCTTTCTTTCTCTTGATCTTCGACCATTTGTTATGTCCTGCCATAATCTCTTTTTGTGTCAAACAAAATTAAAGATAAATGAGTACACTGAAAGCACTGTAGCTCCCCTTTAGTTTTCCACACAGAGCGAAGGGATTAGCACTAAGGTTCAGGGCCGGTCTGATTTTGAAGGTACGGTCAAAATGGGAATGTTTTGTTCGTCCATCAACGCGGTGATTTGAGGAATGAATTCATCGGTCAGATCTCTAAAACTGTTCAATTCTACATTGAGTTCGGCACTTAATTCTTCCTTGAGTTCGATGGCCTGATCGGTAGGAGGGAAGTCACCCCTTTGTTGATCGGCCATGAGAAATGCCAGCCGGTTGTTTACTTTGATGCCATAGTTGAGCGCATCCTGGTAGCTTTTGTTCTTAGTCTGGTGAATATTGTTTTCTACCGCGGTTAATCGACTGGTGAGGGTGTCGATCATGGAGTTCAATTTATCCTCAGCCTGACTGCCGCTGGCTTTTTTCTTCAGATAGTCCAGGTCTTCTTTGAGACTGCGGATGTCGATGATGGCCTGGTGTGCCTCACTGACTTTGTCTCTTACTGAGATCAGAAATTCAAATTGTCTACGGTAATCTTCCTGAGTATTGTCCAGCCGGGGATCCTTGACTACTTCAAACTGTTGGCTCACTTTCTGGTTGCCGATCACCAGCTGGGCACGATAAGTGCCGGGAATAGCTTTAGGCCCACGGTTGGGTGAGGAATAAAGGACCATGCCGGGAAACTCTTTGAATCCCTCATATCTGAGATCCCAAACGTGTGAACCATGGTCAATATCCAGCTTTTGGCTATTCTCTTCACTTTTATTATCCCACTTTTTGATCAGAGTTCCATCCGTTTCCAGGATCTCCAGGCTGACAACACTGTCCCGAAATGTACTATCGACAAAAAACTGAATAGTCACTCCGGGAGCGTGATTTTCACCTTCGAGAAACTGATTGTGGCCGCCTGCAGAACCTGCCATACGATAGGCAGGTTTTGGTGCATATAAATGGTAAGGCTTTTGTGAGATCTCATCTGTCAATTGATGCAATGGACTCAGGTCATCAATCATCCAAAAACTTCTGCCATGAGTGGCTGCAATCAGGTGTTTATCTCGGACGTGCAGATCCCGGATCGATACTACCGGTAGATTTAACTGGAAGGGTGCCCATGATGCACCGTCATCGAATGAAATGAACATTCCCCATTCTGTCCCGGCATAAAGCAGCCCTTCACGGTCCGGGTCGGCCCGGATTACCCGGGTGTAATAGTTGTCCGTTATCCCGTCTGTAATCATTTCCCAGGACTGTCCATAATTTTTGGTTTTGTACAAATAAGGATGGTAATCTCCGAATTTGTATGCCGTACCTGCGACATAACAGCCCCCATCGGAGTGCGGGTCGGGATCTACACTATTCCACATGATGTTATCCGGTGCAGATGCAGGCGTTACATTTTTCCACTGCTGACCATTGTCGGTTGAGACATGGATTAACCCATCATCGGATCCAGTCCAGATCAAACCCTCTTCGTACGGTGATTCAGCAGCGGCAAAGATCGTCCCGTAAAATTCTACCCCGGTGTTGTCCTGGGTGATCGGTCCTCCCGATGATTGGAGGGTCTCAGGATCATTTCGGGTGAGATCCGGACTGATAACCTCCCAGCTCTGCCCCTCGTTGGTAGTAACATGGAGATGATTGGAACCAGCATAGAGCTTATGGTGATCATGAGGACTGAAAAATATGGGGTAGTTCCAGTTGAAACGATACTTCATTACTTCGACCCCGGATCCGGCAGGGTTGTCCGGCCATATATTAGTAGATCGCAACTGATCTGTACGATGGTCCAGACGATACATGTAGCCTTTATAGGTTCCTCCATATACGATCTCCGGGTTATCGGGATCAGGGGCCAGGTGTGCACTCTCTCCTCCGGCAGTTGGTGCCCAGTCTTTTTCGGTAATGGCTGAACCTCCTGACCGGTGCAAGATGCGAACTGTCGTATTATCCTGCTGTGCTCCCAGTATCCGGAATGGAAAATGGTTGTCCGTGGTTACCCGGTAAAACTGGGCTGTTGGTTGATTGTGGTAAGTTGTCCAGTTATTGCCACCATCAAATGAAACCTGGGCTCCTCCGTCATCGGCCATGACCATGCGTTGATTGTCCTCAGGTGCTATCCATAAGTCATGATGATCTCCGTGTGGTGCCCGAAATGATTCAAAGGTTTTGCCCCCATCACTGGAACGATGATAGTTTACGTTGAGCACGTATACCATATCTTCATTTTGACTATCGGCGTAAATGCGTGAATAGTACCAGGCTCTTTGCCTGAGTGACCGGTTCTCATTGGTTTTTTCCCAGGTTTTTCCACCGTCATCAGACCGGAATACTCCTCCGTTTTCAGCTTCTATTATCGTCCAGATACGATCTGAGTTGGCGGGAGACACGGTTACTCCTACAATTCCCCATGTCTCGCGGGGTAAGCCGGGGCGTTCGCTAATGTTTTCCCAGGTGTCTCCACCATCCCGGCTCTGCCACAACCCACTGCCGGGACCTCCACTATCCATCCGGTAGCCGTTCCTGCGTATCTGCCAGGTTCCCGCAAACATGATCCGGGGATTGTTGGGGTCCATGACCAGGTCCACTGCCCCGGCTTCATCCGAAACATACAAGACCTTCTCCCAGGTCTTACCGCCATTCATGGACTTGAATATGCCTCTCTGCTGGTTAGGAATCCACAGGTTGCCCATAGCAGCTACATAGACTATATCCGGATTGGTGGGGTGAATTCGAATACGTCCGATATGTTCACTACTATCCAAACCGATGAAGGTCCAGGTGTCTCCACCATCCACGGATTTCCAGCAACCATGACCACTGGAAACATCGCCTCTTACCGTTTGTTCGCCTTCACCTACATAGATTACATTGGGATCACTTTCAGATACAGCAAGGGCTCCGATCGATCCGCCAAAAAAGCCATCCGAAATGCATTTCCAGGTCGATCCACCATCTGTGGTTTTCCAGACACCACCTCCCGCGGTTCCCATATAGTACAGGTTTGGCTCACCCGGAACTCCTGAAGCTGTGCCGGCCCTGCCGCCGCGAAATGGTCCAACCAAACGCCAGGTAAGCCCGGGATATGATTGACTGTCATACGTTTTTGACTCAGTGCTTTGTGCGCAGGGTTCATTGGGAAGAAAAACCAGGCATGTGATCACCAACAGGACAGATATTGCTTTTGACATCGAACAGTTGTTTAGAGCTTTTAAGGAAAGTCAAGCGACAAATTACGAACAAAATAGATTCGTAAAATACTGTGTACTGAATGAATTGTGAATTCAAAAGTCACACAGAAAAAATAAAATGCAGCTCTACTTCACCCCATTTCTCGCAAACAGTCTTAACTTTACGATCCGTAACAGGATCTCTCAACACAATGGATCAACATCTCATGACAAAATACATCTTCGTTACGGGAGGAGTGACTTCTTCACTTGGTAAAGGCATTATCTCTGCCTCTCTCGCCAAATTATTACAAGCACGGGGTTTTAACGTAACCATTCAAAAATTTGATCCGTATATCAATGTTGATCCGGGTACCCTTAATCCATACGAGCATGGTGAGTGCTATGTGACAGATGATGGTGCCGAAACAGATCTTGATCTGGGCCATTATGAACGGTTTCTCAACGAGCCCACTTCTCAATCCAATAACGTGACCACTGGTAGAATTTATCAGACAGTGATCAACAAGGAAAGAGCAGGTGACTATCTGGGAAAAACAGTCCAGGTGATCCCTCATATAACTGACGAGATAAAACGGCGGGTACGCCGACTGGCACAGGAAGGACATCATGATCTGATCATTACCGAGATCGGAGGTACAGTAGGCGATATTGAATCACTGCCTTATATCGAGGCTTTGCGGCAAATGCGTAATGAGTTGGGATCCAAGAACTGCCTGGTTATCCACCTTACCTTAATTCCTTTTCTTAGTGCAGCTAAAGAACTGAAAACCAAGCCAACACAGCATTCAGTTAAAGAATTACTCAATTCTGGAGTTCAGCCGGATATTTTGGTTTGCCGAACGGAACATGAGTTGACCATGGATATCCGTAAAAAGCTGGCTCAGTTTTGCAACGTGCATGTAAATTCAGTTATTGAAGCTATTGATGCAGAGACCATTTATGATGTTCCCTTACTGATGCATGAGGAAAAGTTGGATGAGATTGTGCTGGACAAACTGCATCTGCAATCCAGGGAAGAACCAGATTTATCTGCATGGTTGAATTTTCTGCGCAAATTGAAGAACCCTGTAGGCAAGATCAAAGTGGGACTGGCAGGTAAGTATATTGAACTGCAAGATGCTTACAAATCGATTTATGAGGCCTTTGTACACGCCGGTGCAGTAAATGAATATGAAGTGGAGGTAGTTCAGATTCATTCGGAAGACCTCGAAGATCGTGAATTGTTGGAGAAGGAATTGGAGGACATTCATGGGTTGCTGGTAGCTCCTGGTTTTGGCGAAAGGGGGATCGAAGGCAAGGTGAAGGCCATCCAATATGTGAGGGAAAACAAGATACCATTCTTCGGAATTTGTCTGGGAATGCAATGTGCTGCTGTGGAGTTCGCCCGTCACGTGTTACATCTGAGTGACGCAGCCAGTACCGAGGTGAGTTCTAAGACCAGTCATCCCGTCATTGACCTGATGCCTGAACAAAAGACCATTACCAAGAAAGGCGGTACCATGAGGCTGGGTGCCTATGCCTGTGCCCTGGAGGAAGACTCCTGGGCATTTGAGGCTTATGGTAATAGCCTGATCGAGGAAAGACATAGGCATCGTTATGAGTTTAATAATGAGTATCTGGATCTTTTCACCGGTGGGGGGATGAAAATGGTAGGTACCAACCCTGCCTCAGGATTGGTTGAGATTATGGAATATCCGGACCACCCCTGGTTTGTAGGCGTTCAGTTTCATCCCGAACTAAAGAGCACTGTTGAAAATCCTCATCCCTTGTTTGTCCAGTTTGTAGCTGCTGCCATTAAGCATGGCCGGGATGTAGAGAAAAAGAAGGAGCAGTCACAATTCGTAAATCGCGAAGACTGACGTTTGAAGAATCAGTGTTAGATTCAACTTTTTTCCGGCAGATACCATAACATGAGTAGCTCCGTCAGAGCGAAACATCTGAAACTCCTCGGCACTCAAGTTGTGGTAGTAATCATTACCAACAAATACCATGTTCTTTCCAGCTTTACGCAAATCCAGGTCCATCCCATATAGGGCTTGCCTGCGCCTGTATGACTCAGCCATATATTCTTTAGAGTGAATATTGCTCTTGTAGTCGATAAACAGGCTTCGCTTACTAAAAAACCGCATCCCCGTAACGGTAGGAGGAATAAGAAGGCATGCCTCGGGATCCAATCTCTCCCTTGCCTCCAGGGCAATGGTCATCTCATCAGTGTAGTAGTTTGTAAAAGGGAAAAAATAGGGCTTACCCTTCACCAGGTTTACCCAGCCCCCTAACTCCGCCAGGGATACAAACAGAAGGGCGGATATTGCTAAAGCAGTCACTAGCTTGATCCTGGGAATCTTAACTCTTTTTTCGGACCAGGCAAACACTGCTAGTATGCTCAGAGGTTTTAGCCAAACCGTGATCTTAAACCATTGCACACTGAGAAAATAGGATAATTCAAGAACCTCAATCAGGAAAACGTACATGGCCATTCCCACAAGGGAGAAGGCAAATAAAACGTGCAGTCTGTATTCAATTTTTCGCCAAATAGTGGCAGCAAGGATAAACAATGGAATTAGAAGGACCCAGCTAGTGATAGGGTAGTACGATGGAAAAAAATGGTGGGCAAGCCTACTTTCCATGATGTCATAAAATTGCCTTGAGGTGACACTGCTATCCGTTATCAGGTGGTGGATAAATACCGTAGCCAGCCAAAGACCTGCTGTCAGCATATAGACAGCGAGCCCCTTCCAGGGAATGTTTTCGCGTGCCGGATTGATGAACTTGCTCCATCCCAGTACACAGGTGAAAAGCAAGACAAGTTGGATTCCCACTACCGGTTGCATCAGGGTTGCTGGAATCAGCACCAGGAAAGCTCGGTCATACTTTTGCTCCAGGAAATAGACGATGGACCATATCGCTATGCATTTTGCAGCCTGGCTGGGCACAAAGTAGTTGTACCAGGCCTCATTGCCACCGAGATTGATATGGTAGAGCAGAAGTATAGAAGTTAAGGTGAAAAGCACCACCCAGAGTTCTGTGGCCAGGTAACGCCGGGCAATTCGAATCAGACCTAACAGGAAAAGTAATGATGAAACCAGGTGGATGATAAAGCAAGCCCATTCCAGATTATTGGTGAAGGGATACAAGATTAGGGTAAAAGGGAGTCTTTCGTTTAACCAGCTGGTTCCCACTGCCTGGATATACAGGTCTTTGGGATAGAGAGATATATCCCGAAGGTAGAGTGCATATGAAAGCGTCTCAGTCATATCTTGATCACCAAAGCGATAGCCCAGAAACGCTGTTAGTATGATATGTAACAACAGAGCGAGACCTAGATTAGTCCCATTCCAAAATCTGCCCGTACTTTCTGGATGCAATGGCATATGAATACTTTTCGTGTGGTAACTCTTGGGAAACCCCTACTTTCACGCACAAGCCCGAAGATAGAATTATGCGTAAACTCAAACTGGAAGAACTGAATCGAATTTCCCCGGCTGAATTCAAGGAAAGGTCTAAGGCACCGTTGGTCATCGTACTGGATAATATCAGGTCGGCCCTCAATGTCGGGTCGGCTTTTCGTACGGCCGATGCTTTTGCACTGCAGTGTCTGATTCTTTGTGGGATTACCGCCAAACCACCCCATCGTGAGATTCTCAAATCAGCCATTGGAGCAACAGAGTCAGTACGGTGGGAGTATAGAGAGTCTATTCAAGAGACCATTGAAGATCTGAAAGAAAAGGGCTATTTCTGCGTTGCAGTGGAGCAGACTACCAGTGCTGTTGACCTGCGAAGTTTTAATCCTTCTGAAGAACCACTGGCTCTGATTCTCGGTAATGAGGTAGATGGCGTCTCCTCATCTATCCTGCCTTTGATCGATGCAAGTCTGGAGGTGCCGCAATTTGGCACCAAGCATTCACTTAATGTTTCCGTATGTCTTGGTATAGTTGTATGGGATGTGCTGAGCAAGGTAGGGTTTCCGGAGTGACAAGTGAAATAGCGCTGCCACCGGCTCCATCTTTCCGCTCTTGCCGGCTGACCACGTTTGTTTAAGATGATAGTGATCTTCACCAAGAGGTGAAATTCTGTTTGATCGTTGACAGTTCATCATACATATGGGTAGCAGTAATGCATTAATCTCACTACAATAGGAATTTACATCTCAGCTCAATCAACATTTGAAAAATACCAAATTTGGGGTATTCTTAAAGGGGATGATCTTGCCTATCTTCATAGTCCGAAGAATAATAAACCTAACTTTAGATTGAGTTAAAAGGCGACCCCCCAAGGTCGCCTTTTTTCGTTACGGCTTTGCGGCTGGAGTTCCTTTGGCCGTTGATTTCTTAAGTAAGTAATATCCCAGTTTGTACAGATCAAGTAGATAGAGGTTTGGGTTAGGTCCCAGTAGTTTTTGTCTCCATCTGGCTCTGCGATTCTTGAATCCCCAGGTCATCAGGTTGGAGATCTTGCGGTTTTCCAGTTTCTCGACGCTCCGACTTAACCTGGTGCTCAAAGTCGGATACATAGCCATGAGCCTGATCAGGTTGTCCACTGCTGCCTCCTGCTTGGCAATAAAAGTCTCTGCTGGTTCCAGCCTTCCGTGAAGGACAGGGTTGTCAATATGGGCGATTTCAATTTCTAATTCAGCCAACTGGTATCCAAAGAGGGTGTCCTCATGACCATATCCCTTGATTTCTTCTGAAAATCTGACCTGGGAAAACAGTTTGCGACTAATCACAAAATTGTTTGACTGAAACCCACTGTCCTGACGCTGCTCTCTTTCAGTGCCAACTAGCCAGTGCAGTAAAAATTCACTTTCGGGCTTTTCTTTCTTATAGACTCTTCCTCCCACCAACACTTTTGCAGTTGGTAAATGGCTGAGGTACCGCTTGATAAAGCTGTTGTCAACAATGACACTGTCACAATCCAGATACAACAGATAGGCAAACCGTGCCTCCTGAGCCAGGAGGTTACGAATCCGTGATCGACCCACATTGATGGCAACTTCTTTGTAAAGGCAGTTTTGTAGATCTGAGACTGCCTTGTTCACTTTTCTTACTTCTCGCGCAGAACCATCATCCATGCAGATGATCTCGAATTCTACATCTTCATTACTGCACTGTTCATGTAAAGTGCGCACCAGCACATTTACATCCTCATTGTGAATGGGAATCAATATTGAAAGCATGGGCGGAATATAAAAAAGAGGCGCTGAATAACTTCAACGCCTCCATATATATTTCGAATAATCTTTATGTGTTCACATGCCCATTACCTAAACACTACCTGTTCGACCACTTTGCCATCTTCGAAGAAGACTTCGAGTAAGTATAGTCCTGCGGGAATAGTCGAATGATCGATTTGAGCAAAAGTTGATTGGTTGAGTTTGCGTTCAAGCAGTTTTCTGCCAGTTACATCCAGGATGCCTATGGCCTGCATTGGGCTATCAGACCCTGTCTGTATTTGCATTTGACCGTAGCTCGGATTAGGAGCAATGACCAATGATACCTGTTCCTTCGTAAGCAGATCAATAGTGGCAGTGGTACTGTCCGACAGGCCAAGGGCGAGATAGGCTCGAGGAGCATAGTACGCCATAATGGTGTCGATATAGGCACGTCCTTTTTCGGGAGACATGTTAGGGTTGGAAAATGAGGCTACATCATGATAAGTGGCATCCTCTGGAATGCTGCCCATTCCGGCAGTGGGATGCGGAATGGTATCCCAAATGGCAGGCTCCCACCATGCCCAGGGGGCTCCGTCTACTCTACCAAACATATTTACAGACTGATTCATGGGATATAGGCCATTTAGGTAGTCATGACCTGCAGCCGCAGATGCCTCCTTTGCCGCATCGGTGGTTTCATCATCCACCTCCGCGAACACATCATTTAATCCAAGTTCGTTGGCCTTGGTGATGGCTAGTTTAGATCCTTGCACTTCTACCACCGGTAGAGGCCCCTGAGGAGACGGAACATTCAATATCCTGGATTCATAGGGGGCATTTTCGTCCAGTGGCACGTGAAAGCTAATGAAGGGAACTTCATCAGCTTCCATCCAGGAAATATCACCCAATGCACCTCCTAAGTTTACACACAGGTGGGCATCAGAGTTGTAGCCTTCGTGGTTTGATATACACAAGGTATCGCCGGCTGGTACGGGGTCTGCACCGGGAGGCGCAATACCGACAGAGGTTCCGTAGATGTCTCCATTTACCTGTGGTATAATCATTGGGTCGGGATTGCCATCTCCGGTGAGATCGGCGGTAAATTTGCCCACAGGCATAGTGGTCATGATGATTTCATTGTACTCATCCAGGGTGGAAACTGCCTGGGTAATATAGCCACCGGTACCCTCTCCAAAAAGTACAATTTTGGACGTGTCGACTCCATAGGTATTACCGGATTCCACCATATTTCGCTTGAAGAAACGAATGCAGGTCCTGGCATCCTGGGTGCCACGATAGGCTGCGTTAATTAATCCAAGTGTTCTTTCAGCAGCTGATTCTGCAAAGGGATTCCAGCCCATACGGTAATCAGCTGAGGCGACGACGTAACCCATTTTTGCCAGTCGGGTACAAATTTCTACGGCTGACGAGTCAGATTTGGTTCCAGTGACCTGGCCATTAAGTTGGATAGGTAGGAAATTTCCGGTGTGAAAATAGATGACCAACGGTCGATTTACGACTGTATCACCCGCTGGCTCATATATATCCATCAATAGGGGTTGAAGTACGGTTTGGCCCTGTGTCGGCGCAAAGAGTACGGTATAATTTGACCCGTATTCGACATTCTCTTCTACTGACACTTCATCAAAGACCTGATCCAGGTACCGGTCCTGAGACCAGGTCCAGTTGACCGAGAGAACCAGTGCCAGTAATAAAAGTAAATTTCTGATTTTCATATGTGTATCTTTAATTAGTTAATGTTTTTCTTGAATTCATATAGAGCACTTACGTAAACCAATCGACCTATTCTTGGTCCTCCGTAAGTTTGAAACTGCATATTGTTGAGCAGGTTGGATGCCCCTAATTTGAAGGTCGTATTCAGCGATCGAACCAGGCAATTGACCTGTACATCGAGAAGGCTGTACGACGGTATTCTACCGGTAAATTGAGGTGACCCCTCAAATACAAAGGAATCAACCCATTTATAATTTACATTGAACCCAATGGGATTATCTCCGATGCCCGTCAGGTTTCGGCCGGAAACTCCCAGGTTGTATTTGTGCTCCGGTGTATTGAACGCCGGGATGATGGGATCATCGGTAAATTCCTTATTGAGTTTATTCCAGGAATAGTTTCCGGATAGCTGATATTTGTCCAGAAAATAGTAGTTGAGCCCGATAGAAAATCCCTGCGTGGTGACTCGGTTGATAGAATTGGCAGCATATCGGAAAATCCGAATACGGGTGGGAAAACCCGTAATAGGATCAAACCTGGCATCAGCCCCGATGTTGTATCCCAGAAAATCGTCGTAGATGCTAAAGTAATAGGAAGCATCAAGATACAAGCTATTAAAAAGTGTACTGCGATACCCCACCTCGACAGATTTCACTTTCTCGGGCCGTACCGGATCAATGTCAAAGGTCTCCAGGATGTCAGGACCCGGATTGGCCAGATAGTCCTCCAGGGACTCGATGGTGGTCAGGCCTTCGACTCCATTGAGGTTACCGGCCAGGGTGGCACGACCGACATTAAGGAACAGGTATTGGTCTTGCAGGGTAGGGTTCCTAATAGCA
>JAUILF010000183.1 GCA_030433135.1 Bacteroidia bacterium
GTGTGATAAATATCATCACCAAAGTTTTTGCCAATTCTATTGATGAAGATCCTCATGTCGATGCCCGGGTAGGTCTGGGGTCAAACCAACAATATTTTGGAGAAGTATCCGGCACAGCCAGCATGGGTCGCCTGCAGGTGTCCGGTAGTTTTCAGATGAATCAGTCAGATGGTGAACTCATACCTGAAGTAACGACCAGTGATAATACCGTACTGCCCGAGTACCACAACTACTTTGATATCAAGACCGGTGGAGTTTCACTGGGATATCTTTTTCGCAACGATATGCATTTGAAGGCTCGCAGTGGCTATGATTACCGCGATTTCAGTGCCAGGTATTTTTACACATCCAGTCCATTTGACAAGTCCACTGAAACGGTGACCAATTGGTTTAACGCCATGGAGTTGACCAGGTCTACCGGTAAGTCCACGACCAATTTGCAAGTAGGATTTAAGCGCGGTACTGACGAATTTGTATTCAGTCCGGACTTTCCTTCTACCAATGAACATACCACGGATTATTTTAATGTTCAGCTACATCATTACCGGGTTCTGACAAACAGCATTAGTCTCAAGATAGGCATGCAAGCGGACCAGCGCAAAGTGGAATCAAGTGACAGGGGTAATCATCAGGATTGGCATTGGGGTGGTTATGCTATGGCATTATTGAAAGGTGACCAGTATAATTTGACCGGAAGTCTAAGGCTCGACTATGACCAGAACTACGACTTTGAAGTATCACCTCAGCTTAACTTCTCATACATCAGCGGGGATTTGGTGTGGAGAGCAGCCGTGGGTAAAAGTATTCGTGCTGCTGACTATACCGAACGCTATGTCTCCAATAATTTGGAAAACCTTACACCTGGCAGAAACCTGGGCAATCCCTATCTCGATGCTGAAAGCGGATGGTCAGAAGAAGTAGGGGTTAATTATCATATTACCCCTTCATTGGTGGCGAAGGGTACATTATTTTTCAGACAATCCAAAGAACTGATCGACTACGTGCTAACTCCTGCATCTGAAATTGATGACGACATCGGTGATTTGCAACCTGACGGGGAATACTATTTTGCCCAAAATATATCGAGTGTAAGGACCTGGGGACTGGAACTATCTGCTACCTATTCAGCGCAATTGTCCAGCAATAGCCACCTGGATTTATCACTTGGATATTCCCATATTGAGACAACCAACAAAGAGGGTGTAGTTTCAGTATACCTGGCCAATCATGCGCGTGATCTTATCACGTTTTCATCCGTTCTGGATATCGACAAATTTGAAGTGGGGCTAAGTGCACTGTTCAAGAATAGAAATGAACGCGATGCAACCGCTATTAATTCGTCGCTGGAGCCACAGTATTTTCTTCTCAACGGAAGGGTGGGATATGCTCTGACACGACAGTTAAGCCTCAGTGTCAAGATTCAAAATATTTTTGACAAAGACTATCAAAATATCCTGGGGTCACCGATGCCGGGTCGATGGTTTATGGGGAGTTTAAGCTACTCGCTATAGAGGTGCCCTGTAATACGACCCCTCATTCCAGATGCTTTCGTTTTGTTACAATGGCCGGAATTTCATCTGTAAAGTGACTGATGAAAATGAGGGTGTGACGGTCCGTTAATATGTCGTTGAGGAGAGAGTTGCACTGATGGATAGTTTCCCAATCCATGCCCTGGTAGGGTTCATCCAGAAGTAATACCGGGGGGGCTTTGATCAATGCCCGCAGGAAAAAGAGAAGTCGTTGCGTTCCTGTTGACAATGCATGATAAGGAGTATTCAGTAATTCAGTGAGCGAAAAATGCTCGAATAGTTCCAGCGCAAATTCTCGCTGGGTTTCAGTCGCTTTTTTGAGAAGGAAGCCATCCCATAATCCGGTCAATACAATTTCGATCGCTGAAAAGTGGAAATCGAAATAACTATGTAGTTCCGGGGAACTAAATCCAATTTTCTGTTTAATGTCCCAGATGCTCTCACCACTACCCCTTGGATGCCCAAACAAAGAAACTTTATTGGCATATGCCTGGGGGTGATCCCCGTATATGAGACTGAGTATCGTAGATTTACCCGTTCCGTTATTGCCGGTCAATGCCCATTTTTCGCCCGTTTTTACCTGCCAGTTGAATCCTTCCAGGATTACTTTCTGATCGTATTGGATCCGAATGTCTTTCATGGTCAACACTTCATCGAATCCGGCAGGTATGGGCGATCTATCAAACCTGTTTTTGATTTTCCCTAGGCTGTCTTTACTGGTGCTGTCAGTACTTGAACTTGTTTGAGTAGGTCTCTTAATCACACCTGAAATTGAAGTGGCTTTCCCCTCTTCGAGAGTCAGAATGTTCTTGAAGGATGAAGGAGGGTCGGTAAAGTGTCCGCATAGAATGACCGTCATGTCAAATGCACTTATCAGAAGTTCGATTTGACGATTCAGTATTTTTCTGGCAGCTGGATCCAGCCCGATATAGGCATTGTCCAGAATGAGTATTTCGGGAACGCTCATCATGGCACCACACAGTAATAGCCTTCTGGTTTGACCACTCGATAATTTGATGAGATCAAGATCCAGCAGCCTATCAATTGCCATCTGGTGCAAGAGATTCTGGTGGTGCTCACTTTGACCCTGGTAGCCATGATTGGTGAGGTATTCAAAAACTGTATGGTGACCGGAAGCGTCGAATGCATTATATCGTTGCTGGTAATAATGTTTGGTTTCAATAGGACGAAACAGCTTGCCGGTATCGGAAAAGGATACCATCCTGAGGTGTTTTTTCAGGGCTTTTCTGGAAGGAGGGCAGTTTAGAAAGGAATAGTGAATTTGTCCTGAATGAACAGTAGCGTCCCCCGTTAATAATTTGGCCAGCATTGTTTTTCCAGACCCGATGGGTCCGGTGATTGCCCAGTGTTCTCCCTGGTAAAGGTTCCAGCTGATATCCTTCAGTACACTGCTACGGGACGGTCCGGCGCAGACCTTCTTCAGGCTAATCAGGGGGTTATCATTCATGTCAGGTTTGGCCATCGTCAAGTACTATTTTCAGAAGTTATGTTCGAAAAAAGTAGTCAAAAATCATCATTGCATATGCACCAGCTGGGTGGATACTGGATATAGGATGTGAAATTTGTACATTAGGGAACCAATTAACCAGGATTCATTATCGGGATTGCGTCATGAGAGCCAAATAGCCACAAAAGACGGGTGCTCCAAGGACTTTTTGACTCGCAAGCATGGTAGTTCATCATGATGAGAATCAAAAAGTACTTATGTACCCGTATTTACAGGATATTGGCTCGTAATAGAAATTCCGATAAGGAATCCTGGTAAGATGGGGGAGATTCAATAAATACTGTAAATATTACAAGGGAGATGAGTAAATTTTTATGCCTTTGGAGTGCTATGGCACTGCTGTTAATCAGTGCCTGTACTTCAGAAACTGCCGATACAACCTTAAAACCTGATGACAACCGGTTTACCAAAGTGGTACTGGCTGAGGGTCTGGACGAACCGATGGAAATGACCTTTCTCAATCAGCACGAAATCCTGGTCGTGGAAAGAAAGGGAGGAGTAAGACTGATCAATGAGCAAACCGGGGAAAATGCACTGGTGACCATGATCCCGGTGAATACCAAATATAAGAACAAGGAAGGTAGGGTACGTGAGGCTGAAGAGGGGTTGATGGGAGTGATTGCCCATCCCCAATATGAAGAAAACCGATGGATCTACATGTATTATGCTGATCCTGATGATACCAAGCATGTGTTGGCCCGGTGGGAGTTGCACGGTGATTCCCTTTACCACCATACCAAGAAGATCATGCTGGAAGTACCCACCCAGCGGGAGGAGTGCTGTCACACCGGAGGTGGGATGGTGTTTGACGAAGAGGGCAACTTATACCTCACCGTAGGTAACAACACTGTGAATCCCCGTACAGGATCATCAAACCTGGATGAGCGGCCGGGCCATGAAAACTCGGATGATCAGAGAGCTCCCGGTAACACGAATGATCTGAGAGGTAAGATTCTACGAATTCATCCGGAAGATGATGGATCCTATACCATTCCGGAAGGGAATCTTTATCCCGTAGGAACGGATAAAACGCGCCCAGAGATCTATACCATGGGACACCGTAATCCCTGGAGACCTACTCTTGATAGCAAGACCGGGTACTTGTACTGGGGTGAGGTGGGACCCGATGCCAGTATTGATTCAGTATGGGGCCCCAGGGGGTATGATGAATTTAATCAGGCCAAGGGCCCTGGATTTTTTGGTTGGCCTTATTTCCTCGGGGATAATTATGCCTATAATGAACACGACCTGGCCACAGATACCTATGGCCCTCCGTTTGACACGGCTAACCCAGTGAATAATTCGGTAAATAATACCGGGCTGGTAGAGTTGCCAAAACCTGTACCTGCTTTCATCTGGTACCCATATGGACCGTCAGAAGAATTTCCCATGTTGGGAAGTGCCGGCAGGAGTGCTACCGGTGGTCCGGTCTATCGTCAGGCGGATTTTACCGGTGCTCCGAGACCATTTCCTGCCTATTATGAGGGCAAGTGGTTTATCGTGGATTTCATGCGCGATTGGACTATGGCGGTAACCATGGATGAAAAGGGAGACTATGTATCCATGGAAAGATTTCTGCCCGACCTGTCATTCGATGCGACCATCGATGTGGACTTTGGACCCTCGGGAGATCTGTATTTTCTGGATTATGGTAGTGCGTGGTTTCGCTACAATGAAAACAGTAGTTTGTACAAAATCGAATACAATAGTGGAAACCGAAAGCCACAGGTAGTGGCATCGGTCGATCAAAGTGCGGGACCTGTACCTCTCACCGTAGCACTTTCCTCTGAGGGAACCATGGACTATGATGATTATGATCAGGGAGAATTAAAATACGAATGGATAGTGTCTGAAGGGGAAGAAACGGTTCAGACCCTGACCGGTCCTGAAGCCGATCTTACGCTGGAAAACCCGGGCGTGTACCAGGTGGTTTTGAAAGTAACGGATACCAAGGGAGATCACAATCAGATTTCTCATACTGTGGTGGCCGGGAATACTCCACCTGCAGTAGCCATCGATCTGAACGGTGTAAATGAGAGCTTTTATTTTCGGGAATCTGACCTTGATTATGTGGTCTCTGTGAAAGATGCTGAAGATGGAAATACTGCTGATGGTTCTATTGCTCCCGGAGATGTTGCGGTTACTTTTGATTATTTACCGGCAGGATATGACCCGGTAGAGATGGCACAAAATCATGCGGGAGCAGACATGCTTACTGAGCAATCCATCGGCAAGAATCTCATTGAGACTAACGATTGTAAATCCTGCCATCAGTACGAACAGACTTCCATTGGCCCAAGTTATGTCACTGTGGCTGAAAAGTACGAGGCCACACCCCAGAATGTCAATATGTTGGTTAAAAGGGTCATTAACGGAAGTACCGGGATATGGGGCGAGCATGCCATGAGCGCTCACCCTCAATTAAGTGAGGTGGATGCCAAAAGAATGGTTGATTTCATACTTACCCTGGCCGAGGAAGATGTAAGTACAGAACTGCTGCCTTTGGAGGGCGTTGTCTCTACTGATATACCCGGGGAGGAAGAGGAGCCCGGAGGGTTTTTACTCCGTGCTTCATACAGCGACAGAGGAAATGGAAACCTTCCTCCATTGTCACGTGATGGCTATGTGGCACTGAGGAGTTCCATTGTAAATCCCCAGATGGCAGATCGTACCCACAATACGCAGTTGCTTACCACTCCCAGGACCAACTTTTTTATCAAGGGACAGGAGGCTTTTGTAGCATTCGATCAGGTGGATTTGACTGGAATAGAAATGATCGAATTTTTTGTCCAGGCTCAACCAAGAGTGGGAGCAAAAGGAGGTTTGGTGGAAGTACATTTGGATAGCCCGGATGGACCCCTGATTGGCAGGTCAGAATCTTTGTCGCCACGAGCCATACCACGTAGATGGGGAGGTAACGACGATCTTACCAGGGATGAACGCAGAAGAATGTCCAGTGATCAGTTGCAGGTATCGATAGATCAGACTTCGGGAAGGCAGGATGTGTACTTTGTCTTTAAAAACCCTCAGGCATCGGACAATGATGTGCAAATGGCTCTCATTGAGATTCAGTTTTATGATCAGGTTCCCGAGTTATAGGAATGGTGGAACTCTAAATGAGATATAGGAAATTACGATGAGATAGTACGAATATGGATTTCTCAAAAAGCACTGTCACTGGAGTTCTGTTCTGTGTTTTTACTATCGGAATGATTTCCTGTAATGGAGGAGCAAAACATAAGGATCGGGAAATCTTAACTGAACAGTCAGATATTAATCAGGGCAAGGTATTGTTTATGCAGGACTGCAGTGCCTGCCATAATTTCCATCAGGATGGTATTGGCCCTCAACTCGGAGGTCTTACTCGCGAAGTACCGGTAGATTACATCCGGGATATGATCATAAACGCTCAGAGTGTTATTGAATCCGGAAATGAGAGAGCCACGGGCCTGTTTGAGGAATATCAGACCTATATGCCATCTTTTGCCATGTATTCGGAGGAAAGCGTTGAGCAGGTTATTGCCTATATGCATACAAAACCGGCTCCCGAAAGTATAGTTCCGGAGGAAGATACGCTGCTGGAACTCCAAAATCCCATTGCTTCAGAGATCAGGATTTCGGACCTTACGGTCAATCTGGAATTTGTTACACAGATTCCGGAATCGAGCGAAGAGAAACCCAGGACCAGGATCGCAAAACTGGACTATATTCCGGGTACTGATAGGCTGTTCATATCTGATTTGCGCGGTAAATTGTATGAACTCAAGCATGGCTATAAGCCAAAGGTCTATCTCGATTTCAATGAGGAACGTTCGGACTTCATTCCAAAACCCGGATTGGCTACAGGATTGGGTAGTTTTGCCTTTCACCCGGATTTCCTGCAAAATGGACTTTTCTACACCACCCATACGGAACCTCCACAGAGTGCAGATGCTGATTTTTCATTAGATGATAGCCTTGACGTAACGCTTCAATGGGTTTTGACCGAATGGAAAGTGGCCGATCCATCTAAGGGTAAACCTGATCATGAGGGTCGGGAGATGCTACGCATTGATATGATGACCGGTGTACATGGTGTGCAGGAAATCACCTTTGATCCCAATGCAAGAGAAGACGATCCTGAATATGGGCTCTTACATATTTGTGTCGGTGATGGGGGTAGCGTCGGAAAGGGGGCTTTGCAGGTGGCTATGGGTCCTGCTCAAGTTTGGGGTTCGATCATTCGTATCGATCCCCTGGGCAGTAATAGTAGTAATGGCCAATATGGGATTCCCGAAACGAATCCATTTGTACAAAACGACAGTTTGGGAGGAACACCAGAGATTTATGCTTATGGCTTCCGAAACCCTCACCGTCTTACCTGGGATCAGGACAACCGAATGCTGGTTTCGGATATCGGGCAACATCGTGTGGAGGAACTAAATCTGGTGGAACCCGGTCGGGACTACGGCTGGCCCCGGGTGGAAGGTACTTTCCTGATCCGGCCACTTATTGATATGTCAGAAGTATACAAACTACCTGATGAGCAGTGGGTCAGGGAAGTTACTTTTCCCGTGGCTCAGTATGACCATGATCAGGGAAATGCCATTTCCGGTGGATTTGAATACACCGGGAGTAAGGTTCCCGAACTGAAAGGCAAGTATCTGTTTGGAGATATTGTTCGGGGGCGCTTGTTCTATGTTGAACTCACTGATCTAAAGTTGGGTCAACAGGCTCCCGTATATGAATGGAATGTAGCCATGGCCGGACAATTGACGGATTTGGTTCTACTCTCGGGAAGCACCCGGGTAGATCTCCGGCTTGGAAGGGATTCAAGGGGTGAGATGTACTTGTTTACCAAAGCAGATGGAAAAGTGTACAGAATGGTGGCCGAGCCCGAGATGTGAATTTGGCTCAATCCTTTTCGGTCAAAAGCATGTAATTATTTTACCAAAAGTAATGTTTTTACTATTTTAATTCGGGTATAGCTGCCCGCATGAAAAAGCCCTTTCTGACTGCTGTATTAGCTCTTTTTGTGGGTGTACATTTGATGTATGCCCAGCACTACCCTGTCTCGGCCAATTTGCAGGTATTTCCACCCTACGCACCTTCTCTGGCAGCTTTTTCGGATGCGTTGCCGGGATTGCAGCCTAATCGACTGAGCTTGCAACTGGTTCTGAATGATTTTAATGAGCCGGGCTACCAGGTCAAGCTCAGGGTAACTATCCAGGGCCCCAATTTTGTGTTGCAAACCAGGGAGGATGTATTTCCCGGGATTTATAGCCTGTTTCCGGGAGTTCCTCTGATTCTTGAAAACGCTGATGTAGCGGGATACTTTGATGCGACCGGCATGAACAGCAGTGGGATTGACCTGGAGTCGCTGATACATCAGGGAGGTAAGATACCGGAGGGCAACTATTTGATTACAGTGGAGGCATTGGACATCAATCGTGGAGTGCCTGTGTCCAACCAGGCCATGTTTATGATGTACGCTGAGGAACTCGATCCACCACTGATCGTTAGCCCGCATGAAGAAGTGTCGGCGGTCAGTCCCCAACAGGTGATGATATCGTGGATGCCCCGGCATATGGGTGCTTTTCCGGTACAATATACCCTGGCCTTGTATCCGGTAATACCCGGACTGCCGGATAATCAGGTGGTGCAGCAAACACCTCCTTTGTATGTCACTGAAACGGGACAGTTTACCCAGTATTTATACGGACTGTCAGATCCACCCCTGGAGGCAGGGACAGAATACTTACTACAGGTCAGGATTGAAGACCCGACAGAAAGATTGGTTTTTAAGAACAACGGCTTTAGTGAAGTAGTGCGGTTTCGGTATGGAGCAGAGACGGTGGACGAGTTGAATGAAGACCTGGAGTTACCTGAGATCAGGTTTGAATGTGGAAGTGACCCGCTTCCCTTGAATGTAGCCTCGCAAGAGCCAATCGGAAGCCTGCAACCGGGAGATACGATTCTTGCCGGTGATTTTAAGGTGAGGTTGACCGAGGTTTCAGGGAATCAAGGGACTTTTTCCGGGATGGGTGTCGTCATATGGAATTTTCCCCTGAGGAATGTCCTCAATCCGGGTGAGGATCCCATTGCTGTCCATATTGAATTTGATCAGATTAAAGTAAATCAGGCGGGCCGGTTGTATGAAGGTAGCATGCAGGTAAGTGGGGCAGGACTGGCGCTGGTGCCACCGGCCATGTCAGGATATCTGAGTGCATTTGGAGACCTGGCATTTGTCAATCAGGAACTGGAGCATCCCCCGGAACTGCTGGAGTTGGATTTTAGCGTGGAAGAGATGGAAATCGTGGGATCCATGATGATCTGGTATGGGGAGGACGAGTCGGGAAATGAAGTAGAGGTGATGATCCCATGGGAAGGAGAGGATATGGAGCTGATCGATGCATCAGGCCATGTGTATGTGGTGGATGAAGAGGGACTGCTGACACCGGCCGGAAGACTTGCACCGGGAGGCAAGCCTCTGCCCGGCAGCACCCTGGGTATGAAATCGGAAAGTGAAATAGGGCATATCGAAAAAGTGGGAGTGCAGTTTGGAGCAGGAGAGGGGACCTATGCTTTTGACCAGGTGAGCACTGAAGCTAGTCCTGCCGAACGAAGGTTGTACCAAACATACCGCGATAATGAAGGAAGTTCTTATTACCTGCCGGCCAAAGCCCTTATTAAGAACCGCGAAGATGTATTTGAGGCCATCATCACCGATGAATCAATAGACCCGCAAAAACTGGTGTTTAAGACCCTCTCCGGAAGAGAAATAACCTCGACAGTAACCGGGGCAACCTGTCAGTTACAGGTGAAGGGACTGTTCACCGATGCTGCAGAAACGATCCTGGCTACTTATCCGGTTTCGGATACCGTTGAAATGATAGTGGGAGCCTGCCAGATGCTGCATTTGCCCGGGATTGAGATAAACCTGGTTCTGTTGCCGGTTAACGACAAAGATGTCCCGTTACCGTGGGCCGAAGAGATTACAAACATCTACAACGGGATAGGGGTAGAGATAGAAGTATCCGTGGGAAACAGACTTTTACTGGGTCCGGAAATAGTGGGATCCGACGGAGTGATCGAAACGGGGGGCACATCGAGCCTGGCCAACTACTCTGCAGAGCAAAAGGCCATAAACCGGGAAGTTAGGACCCAATTGGGATCGGCTTACGATCCACAGACCTATTACCTGCTGGTCACAGACCATACTTCGTCTGAGGGCATATCCGGGTTTATGCCACTGAAGCGGCAGTTTGGCTATCTGTTTACCGGTGGAGAGGAGCTTGACCGGGAACAAGCCATAATGGCGGCACATGAGTTGGGACATGGCACCTTTGGGCTGGAGCATCCTTTTTCGCAATATGACATAGAGTGGGGAAGTACCGATTGGTTGATGGACTATGGCGGAGGATATCATTTTCCCTTCGTGCATTGGGACCAGGTGTACAATCCGGATTTTCGGGCCTACCTGTTTCAGGAAGAGGTGGAGGGAGCCTGGCTGGGAGAGGGTAATATAGCCTGTATAGGTCCCGAAGAAATCATAGAGATGGACCTGGGCTCCGTGTTTGTAGATGGAGGAGGATCAACGATTCACCTTCCGGAAGGAGCCGTTCCAGTGGCGTTCTATCACCAGGGCGAGCCATCTGCTTCATTGAGAGGTAGTTTATCTCATTTTACACTCCATGGACAATTGTATGCCCTGTATTTGTATCGGCAAAGCCGGACATTTGCTGGTTATGCTCCCGTGGGCAGCAGTGAAGACTTTGAGCAATTAAAACTGGATATACCGACGACAGATGGGTCGGGAGAAAGAGTCATAATAGATGTAAAAGCGGACCAGGCCACCGTGGTGAGAACAGACGTCACGGAAGAGGTTTACGATGGTATAGCCGGAGATTGCCAGGAGATAACGGGTGATAAGCACGAGGCTGGACGCACCTTCATTGTCAATGCCACGGACCTGGACATCAGTAATTTGCCAGAGATAGAACAATTGTTCAGCGGCAGACAGCGATACTATGACCCGTACACCGAAAGGTCACAGCTACGAACCAATGCCTATATTCTGATCAGTACGGACACTACATCCCAACAGGTGCTCGATACTTTTGTTGCCTTCGAACCACCGGATGGTGAGGACATCAAAATATGGTTGCACTATGATCCAGCGACTCAGTCATTTCAATTAAAGAATGAGATAAAAGGTATCAGTGACTTTGATGCACTGCTCGAACAGATTGGTGAGCCAGGGCTGATAGCCTCATTGCCATCGGGAAGCCTGTCGGTGGTGATGACGGTGATATATATGGTGGCCGACTGGACTTCGGAGGGAATTGCGCAGTTAAAGATTCCTCCTCATGTATGGAATACCCAGCATGCGTCCTACCGGCCGGTCTACCTGGAAGTGTACAGGATAATGACCCTGCCGATGCAACCCTACCGCGCCATTCTAAGTGAGTACTTCTGGCAGGCGGGGATACCCATTCGGGGCGATCCCCTTGAGATGGAGGCGGCATTGATCTGTGGAGCCTGGAATGGGGTGATAGAATTTGCCCGCGGGATCCCGGACATGGTCTCCATGGTATCAGCTCTGTTTATTCCCGAGCATGAGGCGAGCCTGATCACGATATGGCAACAAGCCAGGAACTTCACCCACCCGGAGACTTTTGAGGCAGGAGTTATTCCCTTTTTGCAGTACGGCCTTAGCATGCAATTTCCCCTGGACAGTCCGGCGGTGCTGGTACACAATGCTGCTGAGATCGTGGTGCCGGTGGGGTTGGGGATAGCAGCATCCACCGTTACACTAGGTGCAGGATCGGG
>JAUILF010000184.1 GCA_030433135.1 Bacteroidia bacterium
AGGACTTCACCGGAGTCATAGATCAGTACATCAATGCCCGAACCATCAAGGTTGTACGGAGACGCATTGACGACATCCACCTCTGTGATCACACGATTCTCTGCGTTCAGCTCGCTCAATTTCGGCAGAGGCGGCTCGAGGTAGAGAATCGAATCCTCATCCGCGAGAGCACCAATCTTTGAGTACGGCATCTCAATGACCATGCCGTTGATCGAATAGAGATACGACTGGATTCGCGCGTTATGCCTGCGAACGATGCCGGGACCGTCCTTCTCCAGATCCACATCTTCGTGGAACATGACATACACACCGACGATCGTGTCGCGCTCGGCCTGCTTCTGCACTTCGAAATCGGCCCCTGCCGCGACGGGCTTCTGCACCTGCAGTCCCTGCTCGACAATCGTCCACGGACGGATGATCCCCGCGGCCAGGTCAGGATGCAGTTTCCAGTCGCGCTGAATCTTGCTGACGCCAATGATCGATCTTGACTTGCTGAGTCTGGACGTATTAAGTGACTGCGCATCCACCGTGGCGAAATAGGTGCCATTGGCAAGGTACGACAGCAGCGTGACGCCCGACCGAGCCAACTCGGCCCGTTCGTCGCTCGTCGCCGTCTGATCAAGCTGGATGATGACGCGTGACTTGGGTGCCTGCTCGGCAACCTCCGTCAGCCGTTCAAAAACTTGATTCCGAGTCATCAATTGAGGCGTAAACGCGGCACCGCTCTTGAACTGAATACCCGACTGCGCCATCGCAGAAGAGGACATAGCTCCCATGGCTCCGGCAGCGCCGAGCAGGGCAGCAGCACACCAACGACTCATCCTCCGATGGGCACGATTTTGTAGCATTCGATTCGATCTCCAGGTAGAGGCAACTCTCATCTGATCCCTCGGCCCGCCGATGAGGGTCATCAGGGCAGCTCATCGCACCAAACCGACTGCACGACAACACCGATGGATCACCGCCTCTCGTGCGGCATCACCGTCAGCGTGGAGTCAGCAAGGGCGAATCTTGCCGTCCTGCGACGCTTTCACAGGGCCCGAACAACTCCAGAGTCCCTCAGGACCGCTCCGGGGTCAAGCCAAATCCGGTCGAACGGGTGGATTCCAAGGTCAATTCCGGCGGTCGACCACCTCCATGACGACCAGCACGGGCGAGCGGGCTCGTGGCGAGACTCCGCGATTCACACCGATCCGGGGTGCCTCGATCGCGCGGCCCATGAAAAAACCGACCTCGGAAGCGAGGTCGGTCGGATGATCCTGCAAAATGTCGGGTGGAGAGACCCGCTCGTTACTTCACCAGATCGAGAAGTTCGACCTTGAACACCAGAACGGCATTCGGAGGAATCGAGCCGCCCGCACCCCGGGCCCCATAACCAAGATCAGGCGGAATCACGAGCCAGCGAGTAGAGCCAACCTTCATCGATCCCACACCCTCGGTCCAACCACCGATGACCCGGTTCAACGGAAAGTCGATGGGTGCATTCCGGTCGTACGAGGAATCGAACTTCTTGCCGTCGGTCAGCCAACCGGAGTAATGAACCTTGACGGTCGTTGAGGGACTGGGAGGAGTGTCTCCTTCACCGGTGACCTGATGTTCCAGGTTTTCAACCAGTACATTGGAACGTCTGATGGCCATTCCTCGTCTGTAGTATGTGTATTTGGATTCTGCCTGATTGGCAATGGTGGTAAACCTGCCACCCCTGATTGTTAGTTGATCTTCATCAATCGGTAGCGCCGAGATCTCGGTTATTTTGTCAAAGTCCCAGACTATGGGTGCATCCATGTCCACCTCTCCCTGTTTGTTTACGATAAAAATATCGGTCTGAGGCCGACCATCATTCTGGTTGGGGCCAAAGCGAATGTATCGCCTGACATTGTCGTTAGTAACAGTAATGAGACAGGTTGCGGGAAAGGTGAGATCGACTTTTTCCTGGTCTCTCTTCAATGAGTGCAGTCCTTCCGGGATGAAGGCTTTTTGTTGAGTTTGAACCATAAACACGGGGGCATTCCGGTTTTCCACATTTTTATCGTCGATGATAAATTCCGCTTCTCCAAAGTCAGTATTGGTCTGGATAATGGCAGTCCGTTCTCTGCCGCCAATATAGTAGGTAGCCATCTTTTCCAGCTTTACCGGCAGTTCGTATTGGTTGGCAAAGGCATGAGCGGCAGCAATCGCATTGATATCATCCTTTTTTCCGTTGCCTTTAGCCCCAAAATCCCTATAGGTAACCAGACCTTTCTTCTTGTACCGCTCTACTTTTTTAGGAGATACATTCACCGTTAGAGTACCATCAGCTGCTTCGGTCACTTTGGTTTTACCCCTCTCTGATGTGATCAATATATCTTTGGATTGATCATCATCCTGTCCATACATCACAGACAGTGTAGCTATTAGGAATAAAACAGTAAGGTTGTATTTCATCTTTGATCTAAATGAAATCAAAATAAGTATTTTTTGAAGAGCTGGCAGGGTAGGGGACTTTCTCTCTAATCTCCCAGGTCAGCGGTAGCAAATGCTAGGTTTCCAGGGATTTTTTATGGCTCAGGTTATAGACTCTTTTGTACTCAAGTTTTTTACCACCAAAATTGAGTAATAATCCAAATGGTAGGTCATAGGTTTGGCAGTAGTTCATGGCCTGTGCTAGATGCAAGTCATCTAGTTTCGACAATGCCTTTAGTTCAACCATGACCCGGTCTTCGACGAAAAAGTCAACTCTTCGGGTTCCAATCTGTTCTCCATAATAGTAGATATCCATCTCCATTTCTCGCACATAATCAATCCCCGCTTTATGCATTTCGATGGCAAGTGCCCTCTGATAAATTACCTCCTGAAAGCCACTACCCAGGAAAGAATGAACCTTCATTGCGCAGCCTATGATATCGTAAGTCAGCTTGTCTTTTATTTGGCTCATGGTCGTCAGAATTAGGATTAGTAGGATGCATAGGATTATAGGATGCGGTCAAAGTGGAATTTCAATCATGCTCATACGGCTTACAATTATCCGTGGTTTTCACGTTTAGAGGTGCACGAAATCATGATTCTAATATAGAAATTATATTGTTATTTCTTGTAGCGCCTGTCAGAATTAGGATTAGTAGGATGCATAAGATTGTATGATGCTGTCAGAGTTAGATTCCGGGATCATATCCCATCATCCTAAAGATCCTATTCATCCCAATTCAGACAAAGTGGCTGTCATAATTAGGATTAGTAGGATGCATTGGATTATAGGATGTTGTCAGAATTTAAGATTCCTTGATGATATCCCACCATCCTAAAAATCCTATCCATCCCAATTCAGACACTGCTCTTTCTATTCCACTCTGACAAACTCCTGATCTCTGGCCCGGTATTGCCATACCTTAAACCCTGTGACTTTTCCCGTTGCATTTCTCTGAAAATCTACCGAATTCAGATACCATTGCGATCCCCTGAAATCGTCTTTCCAGGCATGCGAGAGATCAATGATGCCATGACGAAAATGCTTCATTTTCAAGGTGTCATTTTCAACGACCACGGTATAAGTGGTATTTAGTTCATCACAGACATATTCCCCGACATAATCTTGCAGCTGTTTGGGACCGGGAGGATCTTCATCGGCTACGCGAGGATGGTTGCTGTTGTTGTATTGAACTTCAACGACTTTGCCTTCCTGGTTGCTCAGAAAAGTCATAGTCCTTCCTCCATACCCCGGAACTATAAAGACAGAATCCGATTGACACGTCATGGGGTAGGCAAGTTCATTGGTAGCTTGTGTCCATAGTTGGTCATCTTTTCTGCTGATTTCCACATACCATCCCGGGCCTAATCGGTAAGTCCCAACATAACGGTCCAGAACCTCATTATCGATTTGTACCGGTGTTTCATCGTCGACTTCCTGAGCAAGTTCATCTCCTCCGGACTCTTTGGGAAGGAAAAGGGCTGCAATGTTGTTGGCCATTTGGTAGGAATTATTGGGCTCATTATTCAATACTATTACCGATAGATGGTATTTGGGTAGATACAAGAGATAAGTGCGAAATGATGCCCAGCTACCGCCGTGGCTAATTTGACGTATGCCATTTACATCCCTTACATCCAGACCGAAAGCATAGGAGTTCTCCTCCCCGTTATTTAAAACACCCTTTGTGAACATTCGCTCGACAACATTTTGTTTCTCCTCACCGGGTTGATCCAGATGTATCGCCCATTTTGTAAGGTCTGTTACCGAAGCAAAAAGGGAACTCGACCCAACAGCTGTCAGATTGTTAACAGACTTATGAAAGGTACCATCCTTAAGATAGTAGCTGATGGCACTATGGGGTATTACTTCAGTATAATCTTCCAGGAACAGTGTTTGCTTCATATCAAGTGGCTTGAAAATGTGTTCCTGAGTCCACTCTGCCAGAGTCTGTCCAGTGACCCGATGAACCAACTCAGCCAGAAGATTGTAACCGGTATTAGAGTAGACATACTGGGAGCCAGGCTCGAAGTTGAGTGTTGTCTGATGGTAGGCCATGCGCAGAATCTGATCGAAGGTGATCACATCATCAAAGGTCCAGCCGGCCAGGGGCAAGGTACTGGTCCAGTCCCTGATACCACTGGTGTGATGTACGAGATGATCTATGGTGATGGCTGATCCGAAATTGGCCAGCTCAGGAATGTACTTCCGGATATCGTCGTCGAGATTGATTTTGCCATCCTCCACCAGGGTTGAGATGGCATACCCGGTAAATTGTTTGGACACCGAGGCGAGATCAAATACGGTAGCAGGATTATTGGGAATTTGATATTCCAGGTTGGCCATACCGTATCCTTTCTCCAGGAGTACTTTCCCATCTTTGACAATAGCAATGGACATTCCCGGTTCAGGTTTGTCGGTCTGGGATGGAAACATGGCGTCGACTTTTTGCTCTAGTTCCCCGGGAGTCATCTCAGTTTGAGAGCTGACATCATTATGAATCAAAAGGAACAGAAAGAGCATTAGTAGAGAGTATTTTCGGAAGATCATTGTGACTTTTGATTTATTGGTAGGTACTCTAAAGATAGTAAGGTGGGATAAGGGTTGCATGAGGTGGGATTTTCTGGGGATGCGCAAGTTAATGAGAGATAGTGTAAGATAATGAAGAACAATCTGATAGTGAGATATTGTGATTGACTGGACTTTTCTATATTTGCGGACCAAATAAAAAGACCGGGAAAGCCTGGTTACTACTTTTAGGAGGAATGGCAGAGCTGGTTTAATGCACCGGTCTTGAAAACCGGCGTACGTTTACGCGTACCGGGGGTTCGAATCCCTCTTCCTCCGCCTCCGCCCGACGAAGCGCAAGCGAAGTTGGGCTTTTTTATATAAAAGGTTCTCCATCGATATACATCTGAGATCGGGCATAGTGTTAGGATCATCCAATCATCAACAGGACGACTAACCGATCTACCATTGGCGAATTAGGAACCCATTGTCAAACTTACACAGTTGCTCAGTATATTGATTACAATTAATAATCAATCATCATTCACCTTATGAAACCCTCTCTTCAACCCTCAGGACCGATTGATATAAGAAGATTATCGATGGTGTGGATACATCTTAAAATGCAGCGATGGTAAATACTATGTGGGCAAATCAGGTAATCTAAAGCAGAGATTGTAGCGACATGAGAAAGGTGGTGTTTCTTCCACATCAAATCGAAGACTGCTAACCCTGGTTACATTTATCGCCTTTGATAATGAGTGGAAAGCTACTACCATGGAGAAATATCTGAAAACAGGTTCCGGCCAGGCTTTTGCTAAGCGGCATTTTTACTGAATCGATTAAAGAGATTGCGAATTCTACTTTGAAAGTGCTTAATCTCTTGATTTTGACCTTCGTAGCGATCTGGGATCAATTCATTAATCCCTCTTCCTCCACCTCCACCCGACGTAGCTTCAGCGAAGTCATGGCTTTTTAATTTTAAACCTCAGCATCGCCCCAAAAAAAAACCAACCCACCACCAACGGTTTCACTCCCGTTGACGTCTATCAAGTTGAACAGTACCCAAAAAGTCTTTGCATGAGAACACTATTATCCTTGATCTTTGTGGCGATGTTTTCGTATTCACAGGCATGTACCTGTTTGCCCATCAAGTCTTTCTGTGAACAGGTGGTCCGGGGCCTTGATTGGGACTCATCCCATTTGATTATCGCCAGAGCCGTGTTGGTTGAGAAAGTGAAGGTTGACAGATACCGCACTGATGCTATCTACCAGATTTTGGAATCCTATTATAATCCAAGGAACTTATCATCGGTAAGGATACGCGACGGCAATGGGGCTGACTGCGGCAGAACGATGAACCCATACCAGAAGGGTGATGAGTTAATCTTTGTAACCAGTGTCTGGGATGACTCTGATGCCATGGGTCAATTCAGTATCTGCAGTCCTCCCCCTCTTGTGGTGAAGGGCAATAAGGTCCATGGACATGTTTTTCAGGACAAGGAGGTAAGTTTATCAATAACCAAATTTCGCGATCTGGATTGCCTTCCCAATTCACCCTCCATCAGTTTCTATCCCAATCCCACCAGTAGCGAATTGCATATTGTTGATATTCAACGTACCGAATCACAGCCCGTTATTCAGGTCGAAGTTTATGACATGATGGGAAAAAGAATGATGCAGCGAAGGCCAACTATTGATGAAGTGAATAATGGGAGTGTTATGATTGAAGTGTCAGATTTTCCCGAGGGAACTTACTTTCTCTCCCTGATCACAGGTCAGAACCGCAGGACTGAGCCATTCATGGTATTACACTAACAAACTTCCTCTAAAGATATCTCCTGAGTTTTTCGTTAATGACAAAAAAATCGGAGACGGTGGTAAAAGACAGGGACAAGTAGTTAATTAACTCTTGTCCCTGCTTGCCAGCCTTTGGCTGACTAGCCTTAACACACTCAAAATCATTCAAATGTTTCGTCTGTGCTCAGGGTCAAATCGCGATGACAAATTGGGATATAATATATTCCCGGTATAGCCAATTTGCAGGTTTGGCTACAGGACATTCTTACCTTGTATTGCCCTGGATATCATAGAGATAACAAACAAAATCAGTGCTATAAAAAAGATAATCTTGGCGATTCCTGCCATCGATGCAGCAATTCCGGTGAATCCAAAAACGGCTGCGATAATGGCTACTATGAAAAATACTAATGCCCAACCAAACATAATCAAAGAGTTTTCTGGTTAAATAATGTGATTCAGGTAACTGTATGTAATAAGGATGATTTTGACTAATGGACCATTCCAAGACTTGGTTTGTTCGATCAACATAAAGGAGGGGCCATGTTCCCTTCAAATCGATCTGCCATCCATTTTCTATAGAAATGCTATCAATAGTCCTACTTTTACTGTGGATTTTGATTGCATTGTCTATGGAACTCTACAAAATTTTCACCTTTGATGCCGCCCATTTCCTGCCGCATGTACCTGAGGATCATAAGTGCAGGCGGATGCATGGACATACTTACTCTGTAAAAGTGGTATAAGACGATGAACTAGATCAAAAGCTGGGCTGGGTCGTGGACTTTGCCGATCTGAAGAAGGCCTTTGCTCCTATATTGGAAGCTTTGGATCATCGGACATTGAACGATATTCCTGGATTGGAAAATCCCACGGCGGAACATATTGCCATCTGGATCTGGGACAAATTGATTGATGATTTCCCTTCTATGACTCGCATCGAATTAAGTGAAACCCCCTCGAGTGGTGTGGTTTATCGAGGGAAGTAGGTTTGTATTGGGAGTAGCTTATCTGGGCATGGACTGATAATAGAAAGGCCACAAAACTGGCAGTGCTCGCTTCCACCCCCAGAATTATTGCCAAATCACAGATTTGGATAATTTAAGTTTCGGTACTTGATGTCCGGTGCATTCAGAGAAGAAAAAATGCTCCACGACCTTGCGATAAGTGCTGTTGCAAATTCACTTCGAGAATGGGAGTTCTGCATGGAAGGGTGGCTATTGCTGCCTGGCGATAGCTTTTCAAACAATTCGCTACTTTGTTTTTATGGCTTTAGGTCCACTGCCGTGGGGCCTTCTTCCCCATTGATGGAAAGAAGCAAAGATCTAGTCAACTCCCCGAGGTGGCGGGGATGTTTTTGGCTACTGTGGAGGTCTTGACTCATTGACTCCATTCCTTTTGTTCTGGTTGGATCGCTTGTATAACCGCTGGATCCATTTGGAGTAATATTTATCAACATGTTGTTTGACTAAAGAACACTACATTGAATTTCAACAACTTGCATCCGATTTTTCCAAATGGATAAGGCTACATTTTTCATAAAAAATAGTTTCTCGAATAAATCACAGATTAACTTCTTATCATCTGATCACTAGTTACAAGCGATCTTCAGGAGGGTACTGAGATGCACAGATTGATGCTGGAGTCATAAATCGCCATGCCTGATAAGGCAAGGCGAGGAAAGATACCGGGATGTATCTAAGGAAGGAATAACGCAGTCAGGCATGGTGAGAATGACTTTCATTTACCAGCGCGAGATGGGTATCTCAGTACCCTCCTCAAGGCCACTGGGAGTTGACGTCCCTCAAGAGCTACAACATTCCACCAATTACCTATAAGGTCGATGTCTGTTTCACCAAAAAATAAAGGTTTGCCAGGTTTTACCAATGGAATTCCATGCATGTAAGCCGTTATTCATGATCAAACTTCTTGTTAGCACATTATTTAAGTTTTAAAACTATCAGTGCTTACCCACATAATATGGCTAAGTGCCTCCTTTTTAGAACTTTGTAGATCATTATCGGGCACAAAACTGCGTCGTTTATCCCTCGTGTTTAACAGCATCGAGAATTCAGCAAGAGGTTATGAGCATTTGGTGGTGATAAGAATCTTTTCTATACCAGGATAGGCCCCAAACTTTAGGAGCAGAAGTAAATCGGTATTTTGAAACTCATTTTAGAGGGTAGGGACATAATGGACAGTGTACTAAGTTTCAAACCCAGTAATTTGTGTTTTACGCACCCTTATTTGTGTTAGAAGCCGAATGGTTCTGACCATAAATTTGTATGAACAAACTTTTAGTCAAACACATTAATTATAGAAAAATGAAGGAAGTCATTTTAATAACCGGAGCCAGTTCAGGCATGGGGAAGTCGGCCGCCAGGATTTTGAAGAGCCAGGGATACCAGGTTTATGGTGCAGCCAGAAGAACCACAGAGATGAAGGATTTGGAAGCACAGGGTATAGGTATAGTGCCGTTGGATCTAACCCAGGAAGAGTCCATCGTAAATTGTGTCAATACCATTTTGTCAAAGGAAGGAAGAATTGATGTATTGATTAACAATGCAGGGTATGGATCATATGGTGCGATCGAAGACGTGAGTATGGAAGAAGCCAAAAGGCAATTTGAAGTAAACATCTTCGGATTGGCCCGAATAACCCAGCTCGTTTTGCCGGGAATGCGAACGAATAAAGAGGGTAGAATTATTAATATTTCATCGATGGGAGGTAAGATATACACACCCATGGGAGCCTGGTATCATGCCACCAAACATGCCCTGGAGGGATGGAGTGATAGCCTGCTTCTGGAGTTGAAGAACTTTGGTATCGATGTCGTGGTGATAGAACCCGGCGGGATAAAGACGCCATGGGGGCATATTGCCGCCGAGAACCTGAGAAAGACTTCAGGGACTGGTGCTTATTCAACCATGGCCAATGAGGTAGCGGAGAGCATGGAGAAAAATTATTCCGGCAATTCTCTGACCGATGTGGAAGTACTGGGAAAGGTCATAGCGGAAGCTGCCACCGTCAATAAACCTAGGATTCGCTATGCAAAGGGATACATGGCTAAACCAGCGATTTTCATGAGAAAGTGGCTGGGTGACCGGATCTTTGATAAGATGATTATGAGTCAGTTTTAGATAGCATCATAGTAAAGTATGAAAGAAGAAATCATAACTATCGACTCGGTAAGTCAGTTGCACGCTTTATCTGGCTTCGATAAACCTACTCATCCGTTAATCAGTATCATTGACGTTTCGCAGTGGGTCATTCCTGAGGAATATGTCAATGTCAAAACAGTTTCCAGTCTGTATTCAATATCCTTGAAGGATCGAAGCTGCGGTTTGCAATATGGTAGAAATAGCTATGATTTCGATGAAGGTGTTTTGATTTTTACCGCACCTAACCAGGTGCAGGCAGTGACAAAATCACAGGCTCTGAATGAAATACAGGGTTGGATGATTTGCTTTCATCCCGATCTCATTCGTAATACCACTTTGGGAAAAATCATAGATAATTATCCATTCTTTTCCTATGATGTTCATGAAGCACTTCACCTCTCAGATAGTGAACAGAATACGATCACCGAATGTGTTAATATTATTCGCAAAGAAATTGCAGAGCGTATTGATAATCATAGTCAGACGGTAATAACTTCCTCATTGGAGCTACTACTCAACCTTTCCCAGAGGTATTATGAGCGTCAGTTCAATACCCGCTCAGCACATAACTCGGATGTGGTAAGTCAGTTTCAATCACTGTTAAATGCATATTTTGATAAGGGATATTTTGAAGACAAGGGACAGCCCAGCATCGAATATTTTGCCAATCACGTCAACCTCTCTGCTAATTATTTCAGTGACCTGCTTAAGAAGGAGACTGGATACCATGCCAAAGACCACCTCAATCATTTTATCATCGACAAAGCCAAAACCCTCTTATTGAGTCGGACGAGCTCTGTCAGTGAGATCGCCTATAGTCTGGGGTTTAATTACCCACACTACTTCAGCCGCTTATTCAAATCCAAAACTGGTATAACTCCGCAAGCATATCGGCAGTTGAGTTAATTCCATTGTATTTTCTTTTCACAAGACATAAATCATTACCCGATGAATCTGGAGCAAAACAAACAGAATGCCATCAACTTCTATCGAACCGCCTACCTGGGAGATCCGAAGAAAGCTGTTGAAAAATATGTGGGCAGTCAGTACGTACAACACAATCCGGATGTGGCAGATGGCACAGAGGGTTTTATCGAGTATTTTGAAAGAATGCGCGATGAATACCCGGACAAGTCGATTGAGTTTGTCCGCTGTATTGCCGAAGGGGATCTGGTAGCCTTGCATACGCACCAGACCTGGCCCGGAAATGAGGAATATGTGACTATGGACTTTTTTCGCTTTGATAGTCAGGGTAAGATCTGTGAACATTGGGATGCCATTCAAAAGATTCCCACCAGGTCAGCCAATCCTAATTCCATGTATTGATCGGTAGAGTATATGAAAAGATTAAAAGAAGGCATTTGATAAAGTTAGGAATCCTTACTATATTTGAATTCAGGCGATATTGCCATCACAGTAATTAAATGCTATTCATATGTCAAAGTCTATCTTTTATCATGCTGGTTGCCCCGTTTGTGTTAGTGCTGAACATGATATTGTAAACCTAATCGGTTCTGAAAACGTCGAGTTGGTTCATTTGGGAGAAGATCGATCCCGTATTACAGAAGCGGAGAAGGCTGGTGTCCAGTCTGTACCTGCCCTGTATACCCCCAACGGACATGTGTTGCATATCAATTTTGGCGCATCAATGGCGGATGTGAAAGGTTGAGCCGGAAAGAACCGGCAAAAAATTTGTCCGTTAAAGTTAGGAGTCCTACCTTGGTAGGACTCCTAACTTTACTGGGTCAAATATGCACAAACAACACCATCGAAATGAGCAGATCTGTTTTCGAAACTGAGAATCAGAATAACCGTGTAGAAAGTAGGATCGTTGCCGCATTAGAGCGCATTTCAGAGGCTTTTCGGGTGTTACTCTGGAGTGAGAGTAAGGAGCACGGATTGTCACCCATTCAGATGCAAATATTGATCTTTATT
>JAUILF010000185.1 GCA_030433135.1 Bacteroidia bacterium
TTCGCGCCATCGAGCAGGCTAAAATGAGTGTGGCAATGCAAATGGACAAACGGACGATTGCTCGTAATCATGCAATTTCCAAGGCGTGAAAGTCGAGGCAGGATGAAGGTTTCACCTTCAATTCTAGCAGGCCTGCTCCCGGGCTCAATCGGAAGTTGAGGAATCGGACCGATTCACAGTACGACGGAATGAGAAACTGTCGTAAGCGGCCCATCTTATGATTTCCGTAATTTTGATCTTGTCCAGTTTCATCCAGCAACTTTGGGCATTACGGAGAGGAGCTAAAAGTTCCAGGTAGCTTTTTTCTCCGATTCTAACCAGTGCATTGTGGGTGCCGTAGTCAGGATGAACTCCACCTTTTACCGGGTTGACTCCGGTCAATTGCTCAAAAGCTTCAATACCCATTTGGAGATTGGGCACTGCCCAGACAACATGATCAAGTTCCATGGACTTTGTTGGTGGCAGGAGTTAAGATACACTTAATTCGCAAGGCAGGATATGACATATCGGCAGTGTGCGTTGTCTTAATAGTTGGCAATGGTAATCTATTGGTAGGCATCAGCCGTACTGTAAATTCCAGGTAAATTTGCCTTGGGATCTTTCATTGTCACGATTATTGAAGTAGGATATGATGCGACGGAAAATATATTGGAAATTTGACAAACTCCGGCATAATTAGGAGGTGAAGAGCAACCATTGATTAGCTATCTTCTTGCTGGTTAATTACAGTGATAGATAGGGAGTGATTACATGAAGAATAAGAGACTGGGACGATCCTTACGATATTTGTTTGCAGCAATGGCTACGCTAATTGCACTGTTTCTGATATTGGTATTACTCCTGAATATTCCTTTGGTCCAGAATGCTGTGGTGCACTATGTGACCGAAAAGATGAGTGAAAATTTGGGAGCAAAAGTGTCGATTGATGAGATTCAGCTTCGGTTTTTCAAAACAGTCTCCGTAAGGGGAATTTATATTGAAGATTTGAATCGGGACACGCTGGTGTATGCTCAGGAACTGGATATTGATATTGGCATCCTGTCACTATTGTCCAAAAAATTGGAGGTGAACAGTCTGACGCTTCAAAAGACCAAAATTGATTTGCATAGAAACGGAAGTGACTCAGTGTACAATTACCAGTTTATCATCGATGGTCTGGCTGGTGGTGAAAGTGATACAAGTACTTCGGCATGGACAATCGGTATTGGCAAACTGAGACTGCAAAATGTCTTGTTCGAACAGTATGACGAGGTATCTAAATTCTCCTTATATGCAGACGTTGGTTCATTGGTTGTCTACGCAGATAATATTGATATAGCAGAAAAGGAGATTTCTCTGAGACAAATCGGTTTAGGAGAAACCAGATTTGAATATCGTGATTTTCATGAAAATGACCCGGTTGATTCTCTGGACTTAAATGAAGATGACTCGATCCGGGGAGTTCAGACGTTGCAATTTCCGGGTCTGGACTGGGACTTGACTGTATACCAACTCAGGGTGGATCAGGGAGCTTTTGTCTATGATGTGGCCGCAGCTCCAAGGAGCGCCCGTGCGCTTAATTTCCAGCATTTGGATTTGGATGCAATTGATCTGGCACTAGATCATTTGCACTGGGGGCCCGAAGTGATGGAGGTAGATCTTGAAAATGCTTCCTTGGAGGATGCCAGCGGCTTTGAATTGGATCAGTTAGAGGCTGATTTCAGCATGGCCGGGCAGTATATTCATGTTGATGACTTTTCCCTTGTGACGCCAGAAAGCAAAGTAAATTCAACCACACATCTGGATTTTAATTATTATTCAGACCTGCGTTCATTTGTAGATTCTGTTATCATTTCAGCGGAGTTTACAGATAGTGAAATAAGCTACACGGATCTTAATTATCTGGTTCCTCAGTTGAAGAAACTACCGTACCTCGATATGAGTCTAGACCAGAAGATCCTGGTTGATGGTACGGTGGAGGGTACTGTAGATCGACTTACGATCAATGATCTCCTGGTCAGGGTTGAGGATCTGGTCGTGTTGGATCTGGATGGAAAGGTAAATGGTGTGACTACCTCAAATCCGGATGTGGACCTGAAAATCAATGAAGTTTCTACTTCTCATGCCAACCTGGAACAATTAACAAGGGGTCTGGAATTGCCGGATGGTCTTTCTCCCTGGGGCAGGTTTTTTTTGAGCGGCAATGTCACTGGAAAATTTGACGATTTATATGGCCGGTCCATAACCCTGGAGACAGAAAGTGTGACCAGATTTGAGGGAAGCTTTCATATTGCCGGTCTGCCTCGGATTGAAAAGACTGTTTTTGACCTGAATGTTATTGAGCTGAGGAGTGTATCAAATGATCTGGATGGATTTAGTGAGACTGGTATGCCAAATGCCATGGACAGTCTGGGCCAGTTCTTTTTTAGAGGAAATTTCCTTGGTACCATCTATGATTTTAAAGTAGATGGTGAGTTGATTTCGGATGCAGGTAATATTGATACCAATGTCGACATGGAATTTGCCAGTGATTTTTCTAATGCAGAATATAGTGGAGACATTTTTACAGACTCATTTCATATAGCCAAGGTCTTTGGCCTTGAGTCATTAGGCTACCTCTCTATGAATGTGCACTCATACGGTCAGGGACTTGATTTTACCAACCTCAAAACGGTAGTTATGGGTGAAGTCGGTCATTTTGATTTCAACGGATATAGTTATCAGGGGTTACAACTTGATGGGAGGTTTGACAAAAAACAGTTTGCAGGACATGCAGAGATTGACGATGAAAACATAAAATTTGATTTTGAAGGTGTGATCAACCTGGCCGACACATTGTCGAAGTTTCGGTTTCGGTCGGTCATTGATACCATAGATTTCAGGGCTTTGAATCTAATGGATCAGGAACTGGCCATGAGCGCCAGGGTGAATTCAGATTTTCGTGGTAACGGTTACCTCAATATGAAGGGTGATGTTCTGATCCGGGAATTGACATTATCCAACCTCAATCATACATACAAAACGGATTCCATTTATATCGCTTCAGACAATTCGGTTGCTACACAGAAAAAAATAACCGTTGAGTCTGAAATTCTGAGCGGATTCATCGAGGGTGACTATAACCTCGTAAACCTGCCTGCCTTATTCAGGGATTATGCAAATGAGTATTTCCCACTGGAGGAAGTAATTGACTCAGCTATTATTGTTACGGACTCAACCGGGATTGCCCAGATGGATTCAACGTCGACAGAACCTACCACCAGTCAGGTGAATGATCAGAATTTTTCCTTTGAGTTTCGTCTCACCGGTGCAAGGCCTGCTATCAGCCTGGTAGCGACAGAATTGCACAAAATGGATTCCGTTATAATATCCGGTGATGTGAACACCGCAAGGGATTCACTTCTCATTACCGGTCACCTTGGGCAACTGGAATATGGATCATTTAGTTTGGCCGGAGCTGACTGGTCGCTTCAGGGAGATGGCAGCGAGCTTGTTCAGGTCATTGAAATAGACCAGACTGAAATCCCGGGCGGCATCCATTTTCCTTATTTCTATGCTGACGCTACATTGAGATCCGACACGGCATACTTCAGTACTATACTTACCGATGAGACCGATACACTGGTTGAAAGGCTCAGCCTCGCAGCGCAGATGACAAAGCGAGAAGGATTGTATGTTGCTCATTTTAATCCTGCTTTTTTTCTGAACGGGAAGGAATGGAGCATTGATGATCAAAACGAGATTCAGTTTGGGAAAAATTTACTGCAGATCGAGAATTTGTCCATGACTCAAGATCAACAAAGTATAAGCTTCAGTACAACGGATGATTCCGATGGGGACTTTCTACCATATAAGATCGTATTTGATCAGTTCAGGATCAGAGAGATCAGTGATTTTATTAAGCTTGAACAAGCTGATTACGACGGCGCCCTGAATGGCGAAATAGAACTACGTAACCTAGGTCAATCAACGGGATACCTGGCAGATCTGACTATTGAGGACCTGACATTAACTGGAGAGGAAGTTGGTACTTTGACGTTAAGATCGAACCAAAGAACGGCTGATTTGCTGGATGTTATGCTTACCATCGATGGAAACGTGAGCGGACTTGACGTTCGTGGTACTTATAACACGAGAAGTGATGTGGTGGATGTGCAGGGTGAGATGGATCGATTTGCACTCAATACGTTGGATCCCTTTCTCAGAGGTACTATTCACGACAGCCGTGGAATTATTTCGGGCATGGTAGATGTTCAGGGGACTAGTAAGGCTCCGCAAATCAATGCCAGTTTTGAACTGGATAGCCTTTCGACGGTGGTCGATTACCTGCAGGGCCGATATACATTTGATAATGAAAAAATTGAAATCAGGGATAACAATGTAGTCTTGAATGACTTTAGCATGCGGGATGGTGAAGGCAATCTTGCGGTTCTGAATGGATCGGCACTTATCAAAGAGACGTCCCTGATGGAGTTGAATCTGGAAGCCAGCACGGATAAATTTATTATTCTGAATACAAGCCTGAAAGACAATAATTTATTTTTTGGAAAGGTGATTGTGAGTGCTGATGTGCAGATCGGGGGGACTACGGAAGAACCAGTATTAGACATAAATGGTAAGACGTTGGCCGGTACTGATTTGATAGTACAACCTCTCACATATGAAGGTAGTGTCGAGCAGGAGTCTTTCATCATCTTCGCTAATCCTGAAACTTATGAGAGTGATACGTCTTTGTCCGTACAGGATTTGTATAAATTGAGTCAATATGGTCTTGATCTCTCGGCCAATATTGAGGTGACTTCTGATGCTTCACTGACCATCGTTATTGATCCTGCAACCGGAGACAAGCTGGTTTGCAAAGGGGATGCCAGTTTGAATATCCAAATGACCAAGGAAGGAGAGTTGGAGATTTTAGGTAGTTACTCCATCACGGAAGGACAATACGCCTTTAACTTTCAACGGGTACTGAAACGGACTTTCGATATTGAACAGGGCAGTACTGTGACTTTTGTGGGAGATCCTTTGGATTCACGTTTTGATATTACAGCGATTTACTCTCTGAGAACCACCACATATGAATTGATTCGCAACGAAAGTACGTTGAATGAAAGCGAAGAGAGTCAGGCCAGGCAACGCACTGATGTTGATGTGAAATTGAACCTGAGGGGAGATCTTGAAAGTCCTGAAGCAAGCTTCGATATAATCATTCCTGAAACCAGTGGTGGTGGAGTGACTACTAGTGTAGGAGCGAAACTAGCTCAATTGCGGGAAGACGAATCCAGCCTGAACAAACAGGTTTTTGGTCTCCTTATATTTAATAGCTTCATCGCTGAGGAGCAGGGTACAGATGCCGCATCATTAATCACTGATGCAGGGCAGTCTGCCATTTTATCAAGCGTTGGCAATTTACTGTCCAATCAACTGAACAATATTGCCAGTAGATATATCAAGGGAGTAGACATTGATTTTGGCGTGGATTCGTATACCGATACGTACGGTACTGAGAGTAGTCTGGTTACTGAGTTGGAGGTAGGGTTGAGTAAGAGACTGTTGAATGACCGGCTGACCGTCCAGGTGGGTGGGAATGTTCAGTTTGATAATGAAGAAAGTGTTGAATTGGAGCCGGGAAGTAATTCGACATTTTCCGGAGATTTTACTTTGGAATATAAATTAACGGAAGATGGTAATTATCGATTGCGATTTTTCCAGGTCTTGAGTGATGAAGAACAAATATTTAATCCTGGTGTAAATTATTCAGAAACCGGCGCTGCCATATTTTTTACAAAATCATTTAATAGTAAAAAATATCGGTCGGCTACCGGCGAAATAGAATTAAAGTAAATTATTTAGTGATCCGGTTATTCACACTCCTGGTTTGTTGTATTTGGGCATGTGCCTGCTCTGTGACCAAATTTCTGGGTCCGGAAGACAGACTATATACCGGAGCTGAGGTTGAATTAGTAGATACAGGACAGTTTGTGGATAGTAGGAGTTTGCGCCTTAACCTTGAGGATCTGGCATCTCCCGACCCGAATAGTAAACTCCGTTTATGGGCATATTATTCGTTTGGCGACTCGGTTGTTGCAGATACCATTCCCAGGAAAGGATTAGGAAATTTCATCAAGCGAAAAATGGGACAACCTCCTGTTTTTTACCAGGAAGATGAAACGGAAAGGTCTATCTTGCGTATGCGCAAACACCTCTATGATCTTGGATATTTTAACTCGAGCATATCTTCCGATACCACGATGGTTGGACAGAAGGTTACGACGAACTACAGGGTGAAAGCTACGGGTAGACACCGTTTTGGTGAAGTTAATTTGCCCGGTGATAGTTCGGGTGTGTCTGTCCTTATCAGGAATTTGGAAAGGGATAATCACATTGAATCCGGAGCTTACTATGCCCTTAAGGATATTGTCAACCAAAGACAATTTTTGACTGAGGAAATCAGAAACAGAGGATATTTTGATTTTACTGAAAATGACATCTTTTTCTTTGTCGATACCAATGCTGTAAAAGATCCCGGTGCTGAAGAGTCAGATATTTGGATTCGAACCCGGGACCCGGGCCAAGGTGATGGTTACAAACAGTATTACATGGGATATACCCACATCTATCCCAATTATAATTTAAATCTCGGCTCCCGGGCTTTGGAGAACCTGGACTCCTTTCATTATCGGGACATCAGGTTGTACCATGAGCAGCAAATTATTAAGGCTCGGACACTCGATGAATCCATAGCACAAAGAAAAGGGGACCTTTATTCTGCTGAAAGACATGAGGCAACCAATAACCACTTGCTGGATTTGGGTATCTATAAATTTGTAAATACCAAGTACAGAATACGGGAAGAGAATGACACCAGCTTTATTGACCGCTACATTTACCTGACTCCGGGTGAAGTTCAGGATGTGAGTGCTGAGCTTGAGGCTTCGACCAGAGCGGGTGCCTATGGAATGTCTGTCAAAGGAACCTATTCCCACGGGAATATCTTTCGTGGTGCAGAACGACTGGACCTGAGCCTATCTACCGGATTTGAAAGGGGAGGGCTGAATTTGATCAGTGACGATACCATCCCGAATGATGTCATTGATGTAACTGGCAGGGCTTCTCTAACTTTTCCGCGGTTTATCGTTCCTTTTTTCAGGATTAATCAATCTTCAGCTTTTCATATACCCAGAACCAGAGTTTCATTTATTGCCAACTACCAACGACGTAAGGATCTATTTACATCAACAAGTTACCGTATGATTTATGGGTACGACTGGCAGGAAACCCAGGAGAAACGCCATCAAGTCAATCTGTTTTCCTGGGATATTGTAACCATTTCAGATGAAACTGAGACCTTTGAAGATCTGTTGGAAGAAAATCCCCGTTTGAGGAGGAGTCTTACAGATATGCTTGTCATGGGTGGTGGCTATACGTACACACTCACTGATCAACAACTGGGTGTCCGTACGGATTACTTTTTTCTACGTGCCCAATTGGAATTTGCCGGTAACCTCCTTTACCTGGGATCAAGGGCATTTTCGGACAATGATACTGAGCCTTACAAACTTTTTGGCAGGGAGTTTTCTCAGTTCACCAAAGTGGATCTGGATTTCAGATATCATTGGCTGGCCAGAACCTCCAGTTTTGTCACCCGGTTTTCAGCCGGAGTGGGGGTTCCCTATCTTAACTCTTCATCTCTTCCTTACATCAAACAATACTTTGTAGGAGGTACCAATAGCATGAGAGCATTTCCGGTACGGGGGCTACTGGGTAGTTTTCGGGAGAATACTGAATCTGATGTTGCTGTATCGAGTTTTGAGCAGACAGGGGAGATCATGATGGAAGCCAATCTCGAATACCGATTTGATTTGTTCCCACAGATTTATCTAAAAGGTGCATTTTTTGTGGATGTCGGAAACACCTGGCTGATGGATCCACAGAATCTGGAGGAGGATGAGAGAAAGGTTTTTCGAGGTGACAGGTTCTTAAGTGAGTTGGCAGTTGGTGCTGGTACCGGGGTGAGGATCGATATCCAGTATCTCGTGTTGCGTCTGGATCTGGCCATACCACTGCGAAAACCCTTTCTTGATCAGGGAGAACGATGGACTTTCAATAACATGGGCACTCATAGATGGCTATGGGATAACCTGACATTCAATATAGCTCTGGGATATCCTTTCTGATGCAGGATCCCTGTCCACTGAGCACCGGCTTGCCATTTTTTGTAATATCGTGGCTCCAATTTTTTTTGAACAAAGGCATGGTGTAATTGCTGGACGATAGGAATTTATAAGCGTGTATTTACAAAATGGATATTTATGGCAGTACTGGGTAATTTGTTGAAAACGGTGGTGGATCTCACCTCAAAAGTTCCGGATCGTGCCGAAAATGTTGTAGAGACACAAGTGAAAGAACTGAAGTCCCTCTTGGAAGGAGCCAAGAACACATCATTTGGGCTTTATTATGGATTCCAGAACATCCTTGATTCCGATGACCTGGTCACGGCGTATCGAAACCAGGTTCCGGTTTTTGATTATCACAAACTAGAAGAGCAGTGGTGGGGGCAACAATTAAAAAATGATTCCATCACCTGGCCGGGTATGCCTGATTTCTTTGCACTGAGTAGTGGTACGACGGGTAAAAAGAGTAAGCACATACCGGTGACGAATGATATGCTGAAAAGTATCCGGAGTGTAGGAATGTCGCTTGTCAGGCATCTGGGCAATTTTGATTTGCCGGCTGAAGTGTTTGAAAAGGAGATTCTCATGTTGAGCAGCACGGCTAATCTCAATGAGAATAACCGTGGACAAAGAGAGGGAGAGATAAGTGGTATCAATGTGAATAATTTTCCGGGTTGGTATGACCTTTTTTATCGACCAGGGAAGGAAATCGCCTCGATTAGTGACTGGGACGATCGTGTAAAACGAATTGTGGAGGAGGCACCTTCGTGGGACATAGGAGCAATTGCGGGTATTCCAGCCTGGGTACAGTTGGTCCTGAAAGCCATCAAGCAAAGGTACCAGCTTGAAAACCTGAGAGAGCTATGGCCATCACTCAGTGTCTATTCCTCAGGTGGTGTAGCCTTTGAACCGTACAGAAAAAATTTCGAGGAACTTGTTGGAGGAGAGTTGGTGATCATAGATACATACCTGGCCTCTGAGGGCTTCTTTGGTTTTACGGCCAGACCGGATACGATGGCAATGACGCTAGCAATTTCACATGGAATGTACTACGAATTCATCCCATTTGACGAACGGGGTTTTGACGAACTCGGTAATGTGAAATCTGAACCTGTGACACTCGGAATCGGCGAAGTCAGGGAAGGAGATGAGTATGCATTGATCATTTCAACCTGTGCCGGAGCCTGGCGTTACATGATTGGAGATACCATTAGGTTTACAGATCTGGATAAACTTGAATTTGTGATCAGCGGCCGTACAAAATTCTATCTGAATGTAGCCGGTTCGCAGTTATCAGAAGAGAAAATCAATGCAGCCATCAAGGATCTTTCAGAGCAGACAGGAATAGGGGTTGACGAATTTTCAGTCTCTGCCATCAGAGACCAGGATGGAAATTTTTACCACCAGTGGATTCTGGCTCATGACGGACAGTTAGATGATGAAGAGGCTGTGGAAAGGCTGGACCAACATTTGCAGAATGCCAATAAGAATTATCGTGTGGCACGGGGAAAGGCACTCAAAGAAGTAAAATTGCGGTCGATTGACAAGGATACCTTTTTTGACTGGTTGGAGAAGAAGAAGAAAAAGGGTGGACAGATTAAAACTCCCAAGGTCATGAAAGAAGAAGATATGCTCGAATTGATGAAATTTATTTCTGATGAAAATCTCTAACCTGATTGACCAGGATTGGGTCAGTACGAGAAAGGCTTTACCTGGTAAAGGATTAATCCGGTAACGGTGCCGTTCCTTCTTCTTCCTTTAGAATGAGCATTTGCTCAAGCTCGTCCGGGCCCAAATAGTATTTCAGGATCTTGCGTTTGTAATGCTCTGACAAATCAGCATGTTCAAGGATGTATTTTTTGGTCATCATCAGCTCTGCAGCAAATCCCATCTCAACGGCGTACATGTCAGCTTTTTTTTCGGCTCCCTGCCTGTAGTAATCAGACATGACATATGAGAGCCCAAACCATAATAAGTGTAAACCTGACCGATTGCGATAATCCATGACGTGCCCGAGCTCATGGGCAAACCAGCCCCTCAAGACATCAAGGGGTAGATTTTTCGTCAAAACATCCTTATGAATCAGTGTGCGATCCGACACATCAATACGGTATGATCGAAGTGGAGGTATCCAAAAGCTTCCGTTAAATACGGGTTGGGCACGCATGGTTGATCTGCGTAGTGGTATTTGTCTTACGATCATCTGGTGGTGATGCAGGGGCTCAAATGCCTGCCAAACATCAAAGAATGCTTCTTTTACACTCGTTTCCAGGTTTTGAAAGCGAACGGGAGGTTTATCCATATTCCGGTTCCTTGATTTTTACAGCGTAAGTGGTCGTCTTCAACTTTTCACCTTTTTGAGTAACTCGTAATCGTGTGATCAGAGCTCCGTACAGAAAGATCATACTTGCATAAAATACCCAAACCATAATCACCATGATACTTCCGGCAGTGTCATAAAAGTTGGCAATGGAACTGTTGCCAATATAGAGACTGATCAGGCGTTCACCGCCTGCAAATAGAAGTGTGATCAATATGGCTCCAAACCAGGTGTCTTTCCATGCCAATTTGACGTCGGGAAGATAACGAAGTATGAAAGCAAATACAATGGTCGTCAGTAATAGGGGTACCAGGCTCGATAGTATATCGGCTATCATCACCGGAAAAGCACCGTATGTGGATTCCAGGTATCCCTGAACAGCACTAAGAAGCGCATTGAGAAAGAGTGAAACGATCAGTAGGAAAGCGATCACCAAAACGAGAGCAAACGAAATGACCCGGTCTTTCAACATGATCATAATGCCACTCTTGGAAGGTGCCGACTTGACCTGAAAGATCTGATTTAGTACATTTTGCATCATGACAAAAACGGTGGTCGATGTAAACAACAGTACCACGATACTAATGGCAGTGGCCCACCACTGAGGCTCAAAAACCCTCAGGTTTTCCAATGTTGCCTGCAACTGCTGGGCACCTTCATGCCCGACCATGGCTCCAATCTCATCAAAAACTGCAGTTTGGACCTCTCTCTCATGATAGAACTTGCTGGCAATCGACAAAATAATGAGCAACATAGGAGGGAGAGAGAAAATGGTGTAGTAAGCTATGGCTGCCGAATAGGTAAACAGATTATTAGCAAAAAACTCTGATACAGAACGCTTTAGCAGGCGCCAGTAAAAGGATAGGAAACCGTTCATAGGTCTTATTATTAATGGAAAAAACGAATCGCCTCCATGCTAATAGACATCAAAGACTGCTTGAATGTTTGGCACACCGTGATATCTGGCGCCATGACAAGCTTGAGTTTGAATGGTGTTGTCAAGATGACCGGGGAGGTTTGTCCTGCATACGGGCATCGATCTATGATCTACCGTAACACTCCGCTAAAGGCTATGTATCGAGTTCGAATTAACGCGCACTTTATATTGAATTTATATATATTTAAATCATTTATATGTATTTTGATCCTCAGAACTAACGAATACCTACGTATATATGCGCAAGATTTTTGTTCTTGATACATCCGTATTGCTTTTCGACCACAACGCGATAAATAGTTTTGAAGAACATGACATCATAATCCCAATAACAGTTCTGGAAGAGCTGGACAACTTCAAGATTGGCAATGAAACCAAGAATTATGAAGCCCGAAGTGTGATCAGGTTGCTGGATACACTCTCACAG
>JAUILF010000567.1 GCA_030433135.1 Bacteroidia bacterium
CTCGATAGTCCAACCGTTGAAGTCTGTAGGCAATCTGGTAAGGGAAAAGGATTTTCTGTTGGATGTTTCTCCAAGCCTCTCGGTCAGATCGGCCTGTGCCACTGATTGTTCACCATCCCTTTTTTGAGGCGGATTCCTCATATCACGTTGTAATGGCAAAGCACTTCTTGACAATTGTCCATCGTCTCTCTCCCTGTCCACATTTTCCTGAGCTGTCATATACACCCTGGTGACCGGGTTATCTACCTGAAAGGCAAGCGCCCTACTTTCATATCCTTCCAATACCAATGTCAGTCGATACAACTTATGGTTGAGTTGACCTAATTTAACTATTCCTTCCTCATTACTGCTGAGTTGAACTTCGTGACCGGCTCCTGCAGACATGACCACGGTAACTTCCTGCACCGGCTTTGATGCCACGCTATCCCAGATCTCTATTTCCAAAGATTCCTGGCTCTGCAACTCCATCGATAACATCACTGCCGAAAGACAGAACACCAGAATCCAATAAGGGCGTGATATTGACTTTATCATAGGGGCAAATATAGGTATGGTTCATGAAAAGAGTGGCAGTCCTGCTGGCTGGATTAGAAATTTAATAATATACTTGAGGCCAGATGGAAAAAAATCAACAAAAGAGCAACAAGATCAGGATTGTTTTTATGGGTACCCCTGCGTTTGCCATTCCCTCACTCGACTTGCTTCAGCAGGCTGAAGACGTGGAGGTAATGGGGGTTGTTACTGCTACTGATAAACTGGGAGGCAGAGGAAGGAAGAAAGTAATCCAATCGGCGGTTAAGCGTTACGCAATCCAACACAACCTTCCGGTTTTGCAACCAAAAAATCTTAAATCACCCGAGTTTCATCAGGAATTGTCCAGGCTTCAACCAGAGCTACTTGTGGTAGTTGCATTTCGAATGTTGCCGGAAGTTGTCTGGCGCCTTCCGACACTGGGTACCATTAACCTTCATGCTTCACTCCTACCCGCCTACAGGGGTGCTGCTCCCATCAACTGGGCCATTATCAGGGGAGAAAAAACGACTGGTTTGACCACCTTCTTTATCGACGAAAAGATAGATACAGGTATGATACTGCAGCAGGTGGAGGTCTCTATCGATGAAGCTGATAATGCTGGTAGTCTACATGACCGGATGATGGACGCAGGCGGACAATTGGTGCTTACGACAGTGCGATCCATCAGGGATCACAACTATCAACTGACGCCACAAGACGATTCAAAGGTCTCCAAAGCTCCCAAGATTTTCCATGACGATGCTCAAATTGATTTTGGACAAAGCAGTCATGATGTGTACAACTTCATCAGGGGCATGAGCCCTTATCCCGGAGCCTGGACCATCTTCGATGGGAAAACAATGAAAATATTGGGAGCCAGCTCGACCAACCAAAAGAGTGACTATGAACCGGGCACCTGGCTCAGTGACGGCTCATCCCAGGTTTGGATAACGACCAATGAACGTGACATTGAATTACAGGAAGTGCAAATGGAAGGTAGAAAAAGAATGTCGGTGAAGGATTTCCTCAACGGATTTGACATTACCGCTGTAGAACAGGTGAAGGTAATCTGAAGGTGTCAATCAATGCTTTTCTAATACACGGATATAATCACCTTTTTGAGGGATTCAAAGATAAACTTCGAGATCTTCACGTCTGTCAATTCAGAACTACTTAACGAGATCTCATTAACCATACCTGCATCCGGGCAATAGTTCAGATACAAGAAACTTGCCACTGATACCAGTATCAACACGATTATGCCAGCTACTCTCAGGGTTTTCATCATTTGACTTTTGGAATCACTAAGATATTTCAATAAAAATTAATAAAAGGTTAAGATTCTTCACTTCTACTCTTAAACTATTCTAAAGCTATAGACGCAGGGGAACCAGGAAAGGTTGCATTAAATCCATAATTTATTTTCAAAAGAGTCTCTTACAGCCCGTTTATCGACTAATTGTCACTCAAACAGGCTCAGAATCAATCAATTGAATCACAATGCAGGCAAAGTTAAGGCCACAGATAGTTTGATATTCAACTTGGTATATCACCACGTTGATGAATCCTCCCATCAGATAAATACAAGACCCGGTCACAGAATCCATCAATGAGCTTCACGTCGTGTGATACCAACAAGATGGTAAGATCCTTTTCTTTCTGCAGTGAGTTAAGCAGATCCAGTATT
>JAUILF010000186.1 GCA_030433135.1 Bacteroidia bacterium
TCAATTAATTAGACAAAGGAAAGGCAACCAGTTTACACAGCCTTTCGCTGGCCAACAAGCCGTATGCTAGAACGGCCACAACACCAAGCCTACCGTATATGGCGTCACTGAATAGCCACCATTCTTGTCTTCTTCAAATAGATCGGTTAATCCCCATTGACCGTAGAAAATCAAAGGTCCGAAACCTATTTCTCCCCTGAGTCCAAACCTCCACGGAGACAGGGCATAGTTATCCTTTACCTTGAGTTTGCCTTCTCCCGTTTTGGTTTTGAAGTTGGCCATCAAAAGAACACTGGCATATCCCCCAAAGCTCAGATGAAATGATCGCAGGGAGCGATCGGGTTTGGATTTGAAATTGATCATTAGAGGGAATGTCAGGTAAGTGTATGCCAGACGGTTTTTCTTGAAATTGACATCCGGCAAATACTCAAACGTTACCTGGGGTGTATCTTCCAACAATACAACCGGATTGTCGAAGTAATATTTGTTATAGTCCCAGGCAATACTGTAAACCAGGTTGAAATATCCCCGATAAAGGCTAACGCGTTGCTGAGCAAAGTGCAGGGTAAAATTGTTGGACGGCCAAAGCCTCATCTCGAACGGGTCAATGCCATTTTCAAGGGTATAAGTCTCCTTCGAATAGACCGTAGATATACCTACATCAAGAATACCGAACCTGGTCTTCACCGGCTTGGTGTATCTCTTCTTATAAGTACGCTCGTAAGATCGATCATCGTGACGGTCAATGGACATAGTATCCTGACCAGCAAGACTGGTCCATGCCAGTACCATGGCAACCAACAGGCATAAATAGTTCTTCATAGCTTTTTATCTTGATTGAAATGACTCAGGAATGAATTTTTCCTTCAATTCTTCCTTGTCTAAATCGGCCAGGACGGAGGGAATGAAATTGGTCTTCGCAAAAAACCGGGCAACACTTCCTTTTTCTTCCTGGTCATTTAAATAAATTTCTGGCAGATACTTTTCATGAATAGGTCTTTCGTAAACCAAATATGAGATCGCTTGATCGTCCAGCATGGGGACAGATACAGCCTCCCTTGATATAGCTTGCGTCGATATCAGATCAGTCACGCTGTCATGGTACTTTGGCACCTCATTTTGGACCAACACCTCTGACATTTCATTTTGTAAGAGATTAACGTCCGGACGACGATGGTTTGGAGTTTCCGGCTCTTTCTGAGCCAGGTCATTGGTCCGGGGTGATACCCGGGCATCCGGTTCTGACGCAGCTATGGTTTCTTTTGCATCTACCGTAAGATCATCTGTTTCGATCTCAGTTGCAGGATTTTCCATAGCTTCTGACTCCGGTTGTTCCACGGGCTCGTTGACCACAACGCTAGTTTCGCCTGTAGGCAGGGCAGTCTTCCAAAGGAGCACTCCGGAAACAAGCAGCAACATAATAGCGGCGGCAATACCCATCCATTTAGAATATCGCATGGATACCAACGATCCCCCGGGGTTTTTCAAAAGACGAGTATGGTCAGGAAATTGTAGTTCCGGATTGGGTTTGACAGTCACCCATTTAAACTCTTCAATCTCTGCTTTGATATCTGGGTGCAACAACAGAAATGTCTCGAACATCTCGCTTTCCTCAGGAGTCAAACTGCCCTCCAAATAATCCAGGGCAAATTCCTCATAATTCTCTCTTGTGTATTTCATAATCGTCCTCGTTTATGAGTAACTACCGGTTAAAAAAAATTGCAACTTCTTTCTCGCTCGAAACAGATTGATTTTGACCTGGGATTCGGTCAGCTCGGTCAGCTTGGCGATCTCCTTGTAAGAATAACCTTCATAATCTCTCAGCAGGATCAATGTTTTCTGTCTGTCATTGAGCTTCTTCAGCATTTCCTCAATCAATTGGCGGTCTTCGAGTCCATCCCTGAATGTCATTGATTCCGTTGCTGGCATCTCTTCAGCTGCTTGTCTCTGCGTTTTTCGCTTTCGAAAGACATCTATACAAGCTCTGTTTACGCTGGTAAACAAGTATGATTTGGCGGCCTTAAAGTCTACCGATCCGTGTCTTTTCCACAGACGTTCGAATACCAGCTGTACCACATCCTCCGCTTCCATTCCATCGGATAGCTGACTATGGGCAAACCGGTATAATCGGTCAGCGTAGAGTTGCACGCATTGGTTGTATTCGGTGGCCTTCATTTAACCCAGATAATGCATTAGACTTTCTATTACGAGCCAAAGCTACTGCAAATACGGGTACATAAGCACTTTTTGATTCTCACCATAATGGTGACTATGTTTGTGAGTCAAAAAGCACTTGGAGCACCCGTCTTTATCGCATCTTTGACTCTCATGACAAAACCCTAATACATGATCCGGGTTTGTTAGTAGTACGTACCGGTTACGGATAAGTTACAACAGATGCAAAAATCTGTAAAAAACTTTTTGGACATGCTTCGTGAAAATACAGAACCCTGAGAGATCAGGCCATCAGCCTCATTTTACCCGACTACCAACTCAGGTCTGCTGCACCGCCTTTTCTTCCAGGATGTTTTTCATAATCATGGCGGCATGGACCCTGCTGTTTTCGATGAACAGCTTATTGGTCTTAAGGCCTCCACATATCACACCGGCGAGGTACACATTGGGCACATTGGTCTCCAGTGTTTCATCATTAAAAACCGGAGTTGAAAATTCATCCTTTCCCGTTTGGATACCTATTTCATCCAACAGGGTATAGTCTGGTTGATATCCTGTCATGGCCAGCACAAAATCATTTTCCAGGGTGACTTCTCCATCCGGTGTGTTGATCACCACTTCATGCTCACGAATCTCCTTAATGTTAGAATTGAAGTACGCTTTGATAGACCCTTCCTTGATTCGATTTTCAATATTGGGTTTGATCCAGTATTTAACCCGTGGGTAAATTTCACCTGTACGGATCACCATGGTGACTTCCGATCCTTTCAGGTAGGTTTCCAGGGCCACATCACACGCCGAGTTTGCCGCACCCACCACCAGCACTTTCTGACCAATATATGGGTGTGCCTCACCATAGTAATGTCTCACCTTTGGTAATTCCTCACCCGGAACATTAAGAGGAACGTGTTTTCCATAAAATCCGGTCGCAACAACCAGGTTTCCTGCCAGGTAGGTGCCTTTGGTAGTGGCCACCTGAAACAGACTGTCACCTCTGCGATGTACAGACTGTACTTCCTCATAAAGTTTGATATTGAGTTTCCAGCTTTGCCAAACCCTGCGGTAGTATTCCAGGGCTTCCCGCCGGGTGGGCTTATCCGAATGCGAAATAAAGGGTACATCACCTATCTCAAGCAGGTTGCTGGTGGAAAAGAAAGTCATATTGGTCGGAAAATGGAATAAGGAATCAACCAGTACTCCCTTTTCGATAACCACATAGGACAAACCGGCTTTTTCGGCCTCAATAGCGCAGGCCATACCTATCGGCCCGGCTCCAATGATCAGGACTTCGTATTGATCTGTCATAGTGCAAAAATAAAAACTTGCTTATTCAACTCAGAGTGGTCCCGCTTCGAGTTGATACATATATGAAATACTAATTTGTATTTTAGCCGGACTGCTAATATTAACCAACATGCTTCGAAAAAGTTATGTACTTCTGGTTCTTTCCTCCCTACTCTTCTACCAGGGCTTTTCACAAAACCAGGAAAAGGATGACCGGGATGAAGAGATTTTCAAGACCATCGACCGGGAATCCGGAAAGCTGGGAAAAGTAGCCATGGAGATCTGGGACCTGGCCGAATTGGGTTACCAGGAAACCGAAAGTTCTGCCCTTTTACAGGAAACATTAAAAGACGAAGGGTTTGAAATTGAAGTAGGTGTAGCGGAAATTCCCACAGCTTTCATAGCCACTTTTGGTAGGGGTGCACCTGTTATAGGTATACTTGCTGAGTTTGATGCATTGCCCGGTTTATCACAGGCTGCGGTGCCGGTCAAACAACCTTTGGACGAACGGGGAGCCGGGCACGGCTGTGGACACCACTTGTTTGGAACCGGATCCACGGGAGCGGGTATAGCAGTGAAAAAGTGGATGGAAAAAAATGATATTCAGGGTACCATCAGGGTCTATGGAACTCCCGCCGAGGAAGGTGGAGGCGGGAAGGTCTATATAGTAAAAGCAGGCCTGTTTGATGATGTGGACGTGGTCCTGCACTGGCATCCTTCGAGTGGAAATGGTGCAGATGCAGCCTCCAGCCTCAGTAACAAGTCAGCCAAATTTCGTTTTTACGGACAGGCAGCTCATGCAGCAGCATCTCCGGAAAGAGGAAGGTCGGCTCTGGATGGTGTGGAAGCCATGAATTACATGGTCAATATGATGCGTGAACACATCGTACCAGAATCCCGAATCCACCATGTGATCACCCGGGGAGGAGAGGCTCCCAATGTCGTACCCGAATTTGCCGAGGTGTTCTACTACTGCAGACACCCTCATCCGGATATAGTACGGGAAAATTTTGAATGGATCGTACAGGCTGCCGAAGGTGCAGCCCTGGGTACTCAAACCCGGATGGAGTATGAAGTGATTCACGGATTGCTCAATGTACTACCTAATGAAACCGTCTCACGAGTTATGCACAAGAATCTTCTGAAAGTAGGAGGTGTTTACTATGATAAGGAAGAGTTAGACTTTGCCGAACAACTGGCGGAGAGTTTTGGGGACATACCCTACAATATCGAATCGGCCAAATTTGTAAAACCTTTTTCGGTTCAGGAAACAGGTAGTGGAGGATCCACTGATGTGGGAGATGTAAGCTGGGTAGTGCCCACTGCTGGTATGCGTGCTGCCACTTATGTGCCGGGTACACCCGCACACAGCTGGCAGGCAGTGGCCTCAGGTGGTACCAGTATAGGTGTCAAGGGTATGGTCGTTGCTGCCAAAACGCTGGCCAGCACAGCTGCAGACATTTTAGCTAATCCACAACTACTGGATGATGCCTGGAAAGAACTCAATCAAAGAAGAGGTACTGATTTCACCTATGAAAGCCTGGTTGGCGATCGCAAACCTCCTTTAGATTATAGAAAATAATCCTGAGAACACGGAGAATCAAATTCTCCAATACAGTGTGGTGTTGTGGTGTTATGGTTTTATGGTCTTTTGGTACTCTGGGTATATGCCATTTCATGAAATAACTTGACAGCTTACATACATCTCAACACCTCAACTACTCAACCTGCGTAAAGCCTCGCGCGTCTGCCATTTAAACACCTAAACTGAGCAGAGCCACAGCAGGTAAGCCGAGATGCTGCCGTAACGGCGAATCTGTTTCGCCGTGGCTTACATTCAACATTACACCAGCACCTCTTCCAGTCGCTGTCTCCACATTGGAAATGGATCCTTGGTTTTCGATCCTGCATATTTGTGGATGATCACCTGAAAGAGAAAGTCATCCTTGATACCACCCAGTGCGGATCGTTTGTAAGTATCCCTGCCATGCAATCTGACATCCTGAATAATGAGCTCCAGGCGTTTCCAGGCATCAATGACCGGGACCGCATTTTGGTCAAAACTCCAGATGTAGGTGGCGTGCGAATCGATTAATTCCCAGCAGAAATGCAACATTTGTTCCCCTCGCACCAGGAACACAAATCCGAATAGCGGCTGTGTTGTCATGCGAATTTCCTGCTCGGGCAATTGCTTCTTTCCCGCCAGATACTCCAGTTGCTTGCGGTTTCTGACCATACCGTGTTCGGCCATGGTGGCTATAATATCTTCCACCCGCAGATTCAGCAGGTTGCCCCCATCTTCATTCAGTGAATCAAACGCTTCATCTGACGTAAACAAACTCTTGTCAATCGCGTGCACCAGCTCTTTCTTGCGCAAATCCCTGATCTGGGCCAATTTGAAAGAACTGACCATGGCATCATTAATCCTGTCAATCTGTTTACTGCGAGCCTTCACTTTAGTGACCTGGGTGCCTTTGATGGTCATTTCCACATCTACAAGCACTGTTTTTCTTTTCAACTGGCGGGCAAAAAAGGATTTGATCAGGTCAAACTCGGGGAGAAGGTGATGATTTTCGACCCTGATTTCAACCACTTCATTCAACCGGTCTACATATTGTTCGAAAGAATCGTAACCCAGGCGGATTCGAAGATCTTTCACATAAACCTTGATCGAGAATTCCAGATTCCATTCATTTTGATCAGGAACATGGATCTCTTCACTGTCCACGATCAAATCGTGTAGATCTTCCTTCCGATAAGCCGATAAAAAGGGTTCCAGATAGCCCCAATTCAATCGCCTGAAACATACGTTGTTCACACTGGCTTTCATGATCTGGTCCCCAAAGCCGTGACTGTCCGAAGGGTAAAAATCCATCACCTCCAGCTCCAAATACCCCGTTGTACGATCATAATTGTGCATACTTACCTTCCAGAAAAAAGGATGTCTCCGATGAAAAACCAATGAATCCGGAAGATTGGTCTTTTGCTTTTCTATATAGAAATCCGGTGTGAAAAAAATGCTGGAACCATCAACCTTAATTAACCTTGTTCTCTGAGCCATACTCTAAACTCTTTCTCTTTCCGGTACATAAAGGTAAAACCTCGTGAATGAGTTACAGCGGGAAAGCTGACACAATGTTATCCGGGAAGAGCCTGGAAAAGAATGGCGGCGGTTAGAAATTTCAGCGATGTAAAGGAAAATACGAAGGCAAAGGCATTTCTCTCTCTGTGCTTCATGCTCACCCAATGGTGAAAAAGCATTCCGACTATGCTACTGCACAAGACAACAGCAAAAAGAACCACACCTACCCTCTCCAGTTCTGCTTTAAACATCGGTGAAAATAGTTCCTGAACTGTATAGTCGAGAGCCACGATGAAAGTCGCCACAGCAAAAATGAGGGTACTGTAAACTCCGTATCGCTTGATAATAATGGGTTCCAATGACGATTTGATTCTCCTGGTCATTAGATGTAATTTTTCGCCTGAATAGAACTTTTGAAGAACAGCAAATATTGCACCACAATTCTGATACTTTGATCAATATCTGTACTTTAACATGTAAGAATTAGTTGGCGACAGCAGTAAACTTTTTAACCCGGATTATTCATTGGGGTTTCGTCATGAGAGTCAAATAGGCAATAAAGACGGGCGCTCCAAGTGCTTTTTGACTCGCAAACATAGTTAACCATTATGGTGAGAATCAAAAAGTGCTTATGTGCCCGTATTTGCAGCATATTTGGCTCGTAATAGAAAGGCCTGATGCATAGTCCGGTTTTAATGAATAGCTACATGGTAAAAGATCTGGAATGGTTTGAAAAATCACTCAGTGAAAGCAACCCACCCCGGGATATCTCACCCTACCTGGTATCTCTATGGCATGATGGAAAGGGTGACTGGGACACCTCACATGATATTGCTCAGGATCTCGATGACCAGAACGGTTCGTGGATCCATGCCTACCTGCATAGAAAGGAGGGTGATCAATTTAATGCCAATTATTGGTATCGAAGAGCGGGAAAAACCATGCCTGATTCCACGCTGGATCAAGAATGGAATGACCTAGTCAATTACTTCCTGGCTAAGTGTTAGCTGTAATACATTTCAAATAGGTTGACGTAGTTTGCCATGAAGAAGTGGCTGGAACTGAAGGTCCGGAATGGAATAAAAATTTCCTATCTTGAATGTCCCAACAGGAAAAAATACTGACCATGAAAAGAAGAGATCTGATTAAAAATATTTCGATGGCCGCAGGTATCATGGCCATAAACAAACAAGGACTTATGGATTTGGACGGTGATGTATTACCCGGTGGAAACGGAATCAAGCACTCTGTATGCAGGTGGTGCTTCAACGGTATCGAGCTGGAAGCTTTATGTGAGGCGGCTCAGGATATTGGCATCGAATCTATCGAAATTGTGGGCCCAAATGATTGGCCGGTTCTACAAAAATACGGCCTGACATGTGCCATGGGAACCGATTCCTTTGCCAGTATACCGGATGGCTTTAATGACCCGAAGTTTCATGCTGATTTACAGAAAAATTATAAAGGTCTGATCAAGGCTGCAGCGGATAACGGAATTCCCAATGTCATCGTTTTTTCGGGCAACCGTCGGGACATCAGTGACCAGGACGGATTAGAAAACTGTGCAGTGGGACTGGAACCACTAGTGAAAGCTGCAGAAGATGCCGGAGTAATGATCACCATGGAACTGCTTAACAGCAAGGTCAATCATCCTGACTATATGTGTGACCATACCGTGTGGGGTGTGGATCTGGTGGAAAAGATTGGTTCACCAAATTTCAAGTTACTATATGACATATATCATATGCAGGTCATGGAAGGTGATGTGATTGCCACTGTACAGAAATATCAGGACCATATTGCTCATTATCATACGGCAGGGGTACCGGGAAGGCACGAAATAGATGAATCTCAGGAACTGTATTATCCGGCGATCATCAGTGCTATAAAAGAAACCGGATTTGACGGCTATCTCGCACAGGAGTTTGTTCCGGTAAGAGATGATAAGATAGCCAGTCTCCGGCAAGGCGTTGAGATTTGCAGTGTCTGATTATCACGAAAAGTATCCTGAGGTATTTGCTGACTGAAAATAGGGACATGTTTCCCTGAACTCACTACTTTCGTATTCCCAAAAACCGAAAGTAGTGAAGCCAGTTCATCATGCAGGTAAGTTCCACAAACCAACTATTTTCATTCTTTCTGCTTCTGTGTCTGATCATGGGATGTCAGAATCAGTCTGTGGTAGATTTTACCGCCACACCACAGATCATTGCGCCCACCACGGTAAGATCTCTGGACATAGGAGAACAAGCTCCTGATTTCAGGCTAATCGGTACAGATGAACGATTCCACTCCCTCGATGACTATCATTCTGCCGAGGCTCTTGTAGTAGTCTTTACCAGTAATGTGTGCCCTTATGCTCAGGCTTATCAGGAGCGACTAAAGGTGTTTGCCGATGACTACCAGGACAAAGGAGTGCAGGTTGTGGCCATATCTACCAACAGTCCTTTGTCTATGACTGAGGAGGACCGGGCTTACTCACCTGTACACGACACCTATGAATCTATGAGGGTTTGGGCTGAGGGAATGGAACTGAACTATGACTATCTCTACGACGGTGATGATCATGAAGTGGCCCTAAAATTTGGACCTGAGGCTTTGCCCCATGCTTTTGTCTTTGATTCGGATCAAAAATTGCGCTACAAAGGGTCTCTGGACTTCAACCCCAAACCTACACTCGCCAACCTGGAATATATCCGTCTTGCTGTGGATGCTGTTTTAAGGGGTGGCACCATCATTCGCAACGAACGCTTACCCATCGGTTGTGATGTACAATGGTCCTGGTTACAGGATCACAAAGTTAAAGCGGATTCGATTTGGGATGAACGTACCGTTAACCTGCAGGATCTTAGCCTTGACAGTCTCAAAACATTATTGGTCAATTTTTCCAATCAAGCACGAATGATCAATTTCTGGGCGACCTGGTGCGGACCGTGTAAGAAGGAATTTCCGGACCTGATGGATCTGCAAAGGTCTTACGGAAAAAGACCGTTTGAACTCATAACCATTTCCCTGGATGAGTTGGATCAAAGGGAGCATGCACTCAAGTTTTTACAGCAGATTCACGCTCCCACCCCCAATTTCATTCTGACAGATGGTAAGGAAGAGCTGCAGGAAGAGATTTTTCCCTGGTGGGATGGAACCTTGCCCTTTTCAATCATAATCGAACCCAAAGGCGAGTTGTATAAGGTATATCAAGGTCCTATCAATTCACAAACAGTGAGAAAGGATATTATCGATCACCGGCTTATCGGACCCTTCCCCAACATTTTACTTTGATTGTAATGAACAAATTGTCGGTCCTCCCATTATTTACCTTTTTGGTGTTTGCAAATATATTGCAGGGTCAAAAGTCAGACTTTGAGCAACAATTGCAAGGATTATCATACCGATTGGCAGGCCCAACCCGGGGAGGCAGAGTTACTGCTGTCTGCGGAGTACGTTCCAAATTACATACCTTTTATATGGGTTCTACCGGTGGTGGAGTATGGAAGACCGAGGATGCGGGAACCAGCTGGAAAAACATCTCGGATGGCTTCTTTGAGGTCGGGTCTATCGGTTCGATTGCAGTAGCACCATCTGAAGAAAACATCATTTATGTAGGTACAGGATCGGCCGCCCTTCGGGGTAACGTGAGCATAGGAAAAGGCCTTTACAAATCCTCTGATGGAGGAAGAACCTGGACAAAGAAAGGGCTGGAAGCCACCGGACAAATCGGCAAAATCACCGTTCACCCACAGGATGAAAACACGGTGTACGTTGCAGCCCTCGGAAATCCATTCGGTCCCAATGAAGAAAGAGGCATCTACAAGACGGAAGACGGGGGTGAAAACTGGCACCACATACACAAAATCTCAAAGAAAACTGGTGCCATTGACCTGGTCATGGACCCCTCTAATCCACGAATCCTCTATGCTGCTATGTGGACAGCGGAAAGAAAGCCCTGGACCCTGATTGACGGCAGTGAAGAAAGTAGTATCTACAAGACAGTAGATGCAGGAGTCACCTGGACCAGGTTAAAAGGGGGGTTGCCTCAGGGCATTACAGGCAAGGCAGGAATTGCCGTTTCACCGGTTAACTCTCAACGAATCTGGGTTATCCAGGAAGCAAAGGATGAAGAAAAAGGTGGTTTGTACAGATCGGATGATGGTGGAGATACTTTCAAAAGGATTAACCGCAGTCATGAACTCCGTCAAAGAGCATGGTATTACAATCACCTGGTAGCACACCCCGGGGATGAAAACACGGTTTTCCTGATGAATGTGAGATTTCATAAGTCTATCGACGGGGGTGAGCATTTCACACCGATTGCCACACCACACTCTGACAACCACTCACTTTGGATTAATCCTGACCATCCGGACATCATGATAGAAGGTAACGATGGCGGAGCGTGCGTGACGCTCAACGGTGGAAAAACCTGGAGCAGTCAGAACAACCAGCCCACAGCGGAGTTTTACAGAGTTACCGTCGATAATCAATTTCCCTACAGATTGTACGGTGCGCAACAAGACAACACGACCATTTCAGTACCCAGCAAAGCCCTAAATTACCTCGACCCCATACAGGATTGGATATCGGTAGGGGGAGGAGAAAGTGGGCACATTGCTGTGGATCCGCGAAATCCAGAGGTGATTTATGCCGGCAATTATATAGGACAAATCGATCGAACTGATCTTACAACCGGTCATGGGAGAGATGTGGTAGCTTATCCCCAGATGCACGATGGTACTGCCGGAAGGGACATCAGGTACCGGTTTCAATGGAATGCACCTATTAGGATATCCCGGCATGACCCAGACATAATCTACCACTGTTCGCAATATGTGCATAAATCTACCAACGGTGGTCAGAGTTGGTCGGTGATCAGTCCTGACCTGACTACGGACAACGATCTCTATCAGGACATTCCCGGAGGACCGGTACAGCATGATCATACAGGTGTGGAACTCTATACAACCATATTTGCTTTTGAAGAATCATCATATCATGCCGGTGAGTTGTGGGCCGGTAGTGATGACGGTCTTGTCCATATCAGCAAAGACGGTGGCCAGAACTGGAAGGAAGTAACTCCTGCCGGGATGCCAACGGGTGGCACTGTAAACAACATCGAATTATCCGCACATGAGGAGGGAAGGGCCTTCATATCGGTTTATAAGTACCGGGAAAACGATTTTACTCCTTATATATTTATGACCAATAATTTTGGTGAAAGCTGGACTCTCCTTACCGATGGATCCAATGGTATTCCAGACGATCACTTCG
>JAUILF010000187.1 GCA_030433135.1 Bacteroidia bacterium
TATGAAAATCCGGAAAATGTCGTCGCTATGGAACTGTATGACCATAGTGATGGCTCCCTCGCTAAGGTAAACCTGGCGGATGATCCGGAATATCAAACTATGGTAAGCAAAATGAATGCCTTGCTCTCTTCTGAACTGGCAAAATATGTGCTGCTGGAGGCACAGAAGTGAGGGAAAAAGATTTATCCTTTATTTAAAATAGAAACGAATTATTGGAGTTTTAGAAGCCTGAGAGCCAATTCTATTGATTGTATCAATGAAAAAAGTACCAACTCTTTGGATCTTTATCTTGTTTTTGAGTTTACAAGCCTGCCGTGATGATGCCATCTCGGAGAAAATGATGGCAACCAATAGTGCCGATGAGATCCCCTTTGATCACGGTAAATGGATTACGAAGGAAGGAAATGCCTATCCATATCGGTCAGGGATGCTGAATCATGTTGTTTACAATGATACTATTCGAAGTTTAAACAAAGATGAAATTCTGGACTTTCTGGGTAAGCCCGATCGGGAACAGGATAACCACTTGTATTATCTTATAGAAAGAACCAGTCTGGGCCCCTGGACCCTGCATACCAGGACTATGGTGATCAAAATTAATCCTGATAATACCGTGGATTGGATCAAGATTCATGAATAGCAAATCGCTGAAGTTCCGTTAGCAGGTGGAGTTCCTCAATTTAATGAACCGAAATGGTTATCGTCCAGGTTTTTCCTAAATTTCATGATGATCAACCTAATAGAACACCCCACCAGGGCTCCGGAAGAACTGAAGAAATCTGACATTGAGAAGAAAACCAAAAAGTTACAAAACAGGCTGTTTGAGCTGCAACGACTATTGTACGCCAACAATCACCACAGTCTTCTGATCATATTGCAGGGACTGGATGCCGCAGGAAAAGATGGAACCGTCAGACATGTCTTCTCCTGTGTAAATCCGATGGGCTGCAACGTCAAATCATTCAAGAAACCTACGGAGGAAGAGAAGAGACATAGCTTTTTATGGCGTGTTTATCCACATGTGCCTGGCAAAGGCATGATACAGATTTTTAATCGCTCACATTACGAGGATATACTCGTGCCGACCGTTCATCAGACCCTGACAGATGATATCATTGATCAGCGCTATGACTTCATTAATTCGTTTGAACAGCAACTGAACAATAACCATACGATCTTGCTCAAATTTTTCCTGCACCTGTCGGAAGAGGCCCAGCTAAAAAAGCTGGCATTGAGAAGAAGTGATCCGCGGAGAAGGTGGAAATATGATGAAGCTGATGGCAATGAACAACCACTGCGAGGTCAATATCTCAAGGTCTATGAAAATATCTTCCAACGCTGTAGTCCTGACTTTCCCTGGAAGATCATCCCCGCTGAGCAGAAATGGTATCGCAATTATCTTATTGCTAAAACGGTGGTCGATCGTCTGGAAGCATTGGAACTGAAATACCCGGGGTCTTAGGAAACTGACGCGAAAGAGACATCCCTGGTTATATCATTTCCAAGATCTCCAGCAGTTGCCTTTACCAAGGAATGGCAGGTTATAAAGCACATTTGGGCCCAGATATTTTTCCCTGTTGATCGGCAAACGATTTCTTGAAATTCAAGTCTTTGATAATCAGATAAATAGAAAATAATTTTTTGCCTGAAAGTTGGTCTAAATAATGTGTAAATGTCAGGACTTTGTCTGAAGATTTGAAGTTGCATTTGGACTTCATTTGAGGTCCTTTCGTATGTCTTTAATTGCAGATACCTTGGGAGCACCTATCCGCACTCAGTTGCAACTGGATCAGAGATGGACTGGTGACCACAGTATTCTGGTGCTTCGACATACCTATACCAGCGGAGGAGTAAAATATGAGGGTGACTGGGCTGGAGGTAGCGGGATTGTGGGTATTCAACATGTTATTAATACCGTGAAATACTTCGGTTGGCTGCAATTGGAATTCGATAAGACAACGGAAGTGGTAATCCTGGTAGATTATGCTTACGATTCTATTCCAGGACAATCCATAGTTGCCGGACAAAAATCACGTTGATAACTAAGGTACCATTGTTTATTAGTCCCATTCTAATCGGATCAGAGAAACTCCCTGTCTCGGCAGATCGAATTGAAATTCAGTTTTCCCGTTTTTAATAACTCTCCACATAGGTGATGCCAGCATGTTTAATTGCCCCGCTATTTCCAGTTCCTTGATTTGGTCTGCCGTGGGATTCTGCGGGGAACCCATTTCCTTCCATAACGTGTAGGAATTGCTGTGTTCCTGATCTACACGATAATGATGTACCAGGACCTGGTCAGCCGGGATGCCTTCAAGATGGAGGGAAACCGGTGAATCCGGTACATCCAGATCGTCATCGTCGTGGTAATTCCACACCATGACTGTGGCACCAGATGCTGTTTTTGCCGCCAGCGCATTAACATCGGGTTCATTGCCTCTCACGCTTTGATCCCTGACCTCTAGAAACGAGTAGGTCAATGGGTCTTGATCAACTTCAACCCGTGTGCCTTGCATCATACCAAACATGCGAAAAACATTGAGCACCGGCTTATCTACCCCGTTGGTAGCCATATCGCGAAAGCCTGCAAACCAGGGCTGATCTTCAAACTCAAATCCCCAGGTAACGGCCCCCAGCAGATTGACACCAAAGTGTTCGGCTAATGCATATTTGCGGGCAAAGGCGGCCGCGGTGTATGCGGCATACATGGTTCCGTTGCGATAGGCATTGTGGGGATAATCGGCCTCTGAGCAAGCTGCACAGCCTTCGGGATCCGATTCGCCGATGATAATGGGCAGGTCCCGGAATTCAGGATACGAAGCTACTATCTCAAAGCCTTTACTTATGTCCCGGAGCTGGGTTCCCAGGTTCATTTGCACCATTCCATCCACTACTTCAGGTCTGCCCTTGGCGTGAAAGGTGATGAAGTCCAGGGGCGAACCTGTTTCTCCGGTAGCAAAGTTCTTCCCTTCCAGCACATGGTCCAGAAACGCTGTAAGGTAGTTAGCTGCTTCATCCCAACCGGGTCCCGTGGTTTCCGGGCCCCCAATTCTGGCGGTGGGCAAGGCACGTTTGACGGCATCTGCTGAGTAATCATAGAGCTTGAAATACTCCTCCATGGTACCCTGCCAGTATCCGATGTTGGGCTCATTCCAAACTTCCCAATACCAGGATTCAACTTCTTCCTTGCCATATCGATCGACACAATGATTCACCCATTGGAAGATTAACTCGGCCCATTTCTCATAGTTATTTGGAGGGAATGCCCAACCTGTATATATCTCTTCGTATTTGGCTCCCGGTTTCCAATAGTGACGATAAGGCACAGGTTTGGAGGAAAGTGCTTCCGGCATAAAACCAATTTGCGCGAAAGGTTTCATACCCCGCTCAATATAGGTGTCAAAAATGCTGTCTACCAGGGTCCAGTCGTACACCGGATTGCCTTGTTCATCTTCGGTATAGGCATTGGTCGAACCCCATTTGAGGGCATGAGTTCCTTCTCCGGTAACCAGTAAACTATGTGCCCTGACATAAACTGGCACCGGACTCAGCGCAGCCATTTCACTCAGCAGCTTACGACCATCTTTCATGTAAGTGTAATTGGGTTCGTCATAGCCCCACCAGGCCCAGATCGGATCCATTGGTCCCTGTTCCTGGTCCAGGTTTACCCTGATCGGTACCTGTTGGGAGTTTTGTGATCTGGACTGTTGGAAAAGACCCAAAGCCAAAGCGGAAGTCCATAATATTTTAAAGAGATAACGGCAGTACATTGATTGATGGATTTAAATCTGCCCCTCACTGAGGAGGAGTTCTCCTAAGTTACAGGTAATAATGAATATGGAGCCGGTATTGAGGTGTGGTCGCTTTTTTACCTGGAACCTGTGAGGTGATCATATTATGCCTTTGAAATCGGCAACAGGAACAGTAGAATAGGTGATTTTGCCTACAACAACCTGAGAATTGGATACAGCGGGAAGGGTATAGCACCTGATCTTTGTGATCAATAAAAACAAAGTAGTTATGGCAAATAAAATTGCATTGGTAACCGGAGGTAGTAGGGGGCTAGGTCGTGACATGGTATTAAACCTGGCACAGCAAGGTATAGATGTGGTATTTACGTATCATAAGAACCGGGAAAAAGCGCAGGAGGTATTAGAGGAAGTGAAATCAATGGGCCAAAAAGCTTTAATGGCTCAATTGGACACACGAAATGTAGAGTCGTTTGATGCATTCTACTCTAATCTGCATGCACAGCTTCGAAAGGAAATGGGAACCGGCCGGTTTGATTTTTTGATCAATAATGCCGGAACGGGAATTCACGCTACGTTTGATCAGACCACCGAGGAGCAGTTTGATGAACTGATGAACATCCATTTTAAAGGTGTTTTCTTCTTTACTCAAAAAGCACTTCGATACCTGAATGACGGCGGCAGGATTATCAATATATCTTCCGGACTGGCGCGATTTTCCTTGCCGGGGTTTTCAGCGTATGGAGCTATGAAGGGAGCGGTAGAGGTATTTACCCGATATTTAGCCAGGGAATTGGGTTCGCGGGGCATTGTGGCTAATGTGTTGGCACCGGGAGCAATTGCTACTGACTTCGGAGGTGGTGTGAATCGTGATAATGAAGGGAAAAGAAAACTGATCTCTTCCATTACCGCACTGGGAAGAGTGGGTGAACCCGAGGACATTGGTGGTTTGGTTGGTTTACTATGTAGTGACAAAAGTGGATGGATTAATGGACAACGCATTGAAGCCTCCGGTGGCATGTTGGTGTGAGGAGGGAGCATACCAGCCGTAAAAAAGAAGGCTGTTTGGCAAAATTTGATGATTAAACAAGGCTGATTTATGAAACCAAAGAAGATCAACACCATTAGTGAGTTTCACCAGATCAGAGGGTTACCTGGTCCGGCACATCCCTTGATCAGTCTGATCGACTATAGTAAGACTACCATTCGACCTGAGCACATTGGTCAAAGATGGCTTCTTAATTTTTATTCCATCGGCTTGAAACGAAATGTGGGCACACTGCGCTACGGACAACAGGATTACGATTTTGATGAAGGCCTGATGTCATTTATTTCCCCCGGCCAGATCCTGAGTATCGTCCCCAACAACAAGCCGGATGTAAAGCCATCAGGATGGATTCTCTTGATACATCCAGACTTCTTATGGAATTCGACGTTGGCTGGAAAAATCAGGGAATATGACTTTTTTGGTTATGTCATTAATGAGGCTTTGTTTCTTTCGGAGAAAGAAGAATCCACCATAAGAGGGATCTTTCAGCAGATCAGGATGGAATACCAGGGAAATACAGATCAGTTCAGCCAGGATATTATCCTTTCTCAAATTGAAGTTTTACTGAATTATTGTGAGCGCTTTTATCAACGGCAATTTACTACCCGCAAAAAAAGCAGTCATCAGGTTTTGGTCCGGCTAGAGAACATCCTGGAAGAGTATTTTTCCAGCGAGAATCTTAGCGAAAGTGGTTTGCCATCGGTCCTGGATTTATCACAACAATTAAATTTATCACCCAACTATTTGAGCAGTCTTTTAAAATCTTTAACCGGATTGAATACCCAGCAACACATACATGAGAAATTAATCACTAAAGCCAAGGAGAAATTATCGACCAGTGATTTGACCGTGAGTGAAATTGCTTTTCAGTTGGGGTTTGAATATTCTCAATCCTTCAGCAAACTATTTAAGGCGAAGACCAATCAATCCCCGCTTGAATTCAGGCAGTCGTTTAATTAGAGGATGCAACAGGGAAATATCTACTTTCCTGTGAACAAATCGAATAGCCACGTTATTACAAAGACATTGATATTTTTCTATCCTTACATAAGATGCGAATGATCCCATCACTATGTCATAAGATGCTTGCTTTCAGGGTGCTATTTTACCTACTCATCATTCCTTGTTTTACCCCAATCTCAATGGCCCAGCAGGCCCAACGGAATTTTGTCCCCTTCAAATTTGCATTGACCGAAACGGTATCACCGATGAGTGAACAGGATCTGGTAATAGAAGTGGCTAAAGTAAAAGAGGCGCAAGAGAAGTTTGCCGATTATACATCCGAGATAAATTACTGGAATGCAGCTTACCCATCTTACCGGTGGCATCAGGTGATGATGCAGGTCAGCGGGGAGCACTCCGGTCACAAGAATGGCGGCCGGGTTGTCATACTCCATCTTGCAGTATATGATGCACTGGTGGAGGTTTGGAAACAAAAGAAAATGCATAATCAGGAGCCTCCATATCTTGTCGATGAGCAAATACAACAGCTGGGAAGGCATTATGATTACTCGTCTTTTATCTGTGAGTGGAGCGCAGCAGCTGGTGCAGCACATCGAATTATTGGACATTATTTTCCTGATCGTAGATCTACGCTGGACTCCTTGCTAAGAGTGTTTGTGGATTCACGTCTGGCAACAGGATTGCAGTATCCGTCAGATATAGAACGGGGGATGGAAATTGGGGTTTATATTGCTGAGCAGTACATCGAATACGCCGGAAGTGATCGAACTGACCAGATATGGCAAGGCCAGGTACCCGAGTCCGATAGTCTCTGGTCAGGAGATCCGGGTCCATGGGATCCTATGAAGCGACAATGGAAACCCCTGACTCTCGAAACTGCTGACCAATTTCGGCCGGAACCACCACCCACGGACTGGACAAGCGATATGGAAGAGCTTCGTGAGTTTAATCGTGTACATCAAAGCAGTGATATTGCCTGGAAATGGAAAAGCGTACCGGTATGGGATAATCTGGTGGAGAGAAAAATACTGGAATATGATCTCGACCCATTCGCTGCCGCATATGTCAACGCGGTTTTTCACACCGCCAGGTTTGATGCGATCATAGCCGCCTGGGATGGGAAGTACCACTATTGGGGGATTCGGCCTTTTCAATATGATCCCGAATTTAAACCCATTCTAATCGATACCCCGAATTTTCCTGGCTATCCGGCGGGTCATACTACCGTTGCCGGTTCCATAGCCACGGCCCTTTCCTACTTTTTTCCCAGGGATCGGGAAACATTTCATCAGCTTGCCTGGGAGTGCTCGGAGTCGCGCTTCGAAGGAGGAGTCCATTTTCGCACTGATAATGAAGTTGGAATAGAAGTAGGAAACCAGGTGGGTAGTCAGGTGATCCAAGCTTTTTCAGGTGCACGGTAACTAATAATTTTCAATCCTGATTTACTTTTGGACTTCCAAAAACAAGAGTGAGCCGATCGATCGGAGGTATTGCAACTTCATATCATTTGCAAAACCAGGCTTATTCCCCAGCGTAAATTTTCGTTTTTTGTAATCATATGAAACCATTGAAGATGATGTTTCTATCAACCCATAAAAGAGCCATGTTTTGAAAATGTATCAAATGTTCGTGATTTTGGCTCTTGGCCTTTTTGCTTGCGAGAGTAAAAGCAGTAGTGAGAACAAGGATGTTTCAACTAATGAAAAGTCTACCATGCAGGATATTCCATATGAGGAAGCCAAAAACTATTTTGTCAAAAACACCTATGAAAACGAGAACCTGGTCACACTGAAATTGACCACTAGTGATGAATTCAATCGCATCTTTGGGATGGCAACAACCATGAGTGAGAGACCAACACCCCTTGACTTTAGCAAAGAATATGTTCTGGCTATCATTGCACCCGTTAATAACAAGAGTGTATCTATTTCGATAAATAATCTCCAGGTGGAGGATAAAAGCCTGGTCTTGAAATATGCAATAAACGAAGGTGAAGAACAGTCTTCAAAGATGCATCCTGCCAGTTTGATCGTTGTCGGCAATCAGTATTCCGGGACAGTTTTGTTTGAGCAGGAGGACTAAGTCAACATAGGGTCAAACGGTACGAATGTGGTAACAAGGTATCAATGAATAAAAAGTCATGTTTTTTTCTGAGCATATCTCTTATGCTTGTAATCTATTCGGGTGAATGTCTTAGCCAGACTACTGAACCTCTGGAAAGAACCCTTGAAAAGTGGCAAGACTATAATGATCTGGCCATATGTGAAGTCATGGTACTGGGTACTTTTCATTTTGACGAAGATATTCTTGATCCAGACTCGCAGCGGGCACTGTTAAAATTAATTGAGGCATTGGAACGATATCAACCTTCCAAAATACTATTGGAATGGGAACCTGCACGATTCGAATCCACAAACAGGCAGTATCACGACTATATTGCGGACTCTTTTAGTATTGATAGTCTATCCAATGAGGTCTATCAATTAGGCTTCAGAATGGCAAAACAACTCAGTCATGAAAAGGTCTATCTTTTTGACGACCAAACCGAGTATATTGGGTCACTTGAGCAATTTGCCAGTGAAAATGATCCATTTTCGTTTGACTTGTTCACAGAGTATGCACGGAAGGAAGATCAGGATTTTTTCGATCAGCATGAAGACCCATTGATCGACATTTATCATGCTAACCAGCAATTGATGGCTGGCCTTGACATTCACCAACATATTGCTCTACTTAATTCTCCGGTTGTTCAGGAGGTGAATGCCCAGCGAATGCATATGTATGAGGTTAGGGTGGGTATTCAGAAAAATTGGTCTGGCCCGGATTGGCTGGGCAGATGGTATAGGCGTAATGTCAGAATGATGGCTAATGCTTTAAAACTTGCTGAGGAAGGAGACAAACTCCTGATTATCGTTGGTGATAATCACAAGTGGACCCTGGATATGTTATTTAGCCATACACCGGATTTCCAGTTGGTTTCAAGTTGGGATTACCTCAAAGGACTATGAATTAGGGGAATCCGTTAGGAAATCCAAAAGGATATAAATTCTTACTATTCATCAGCGCAAGATGGGTTTTTCAACGGCTTCTAATGGGTATGGTTTGCACAGTAATAACCGTGACCGGTCCAAACAATCCCGATTTGATCAAAGGCACCTGATCCCAGGTCAGTCTCTTCTTGTTGAGACCGGCCACATTGGTGTTCGTAATGTTGGTATGGGTAAACTGCTCACCTGTGATGGCATCGCCTTTCAGCCGGTTGTTCCAGGTATTAGCCACTTTGATGAGCAGGGTATTGTCGCCCGGGCTGATCTGATCCGTGACATCAAAACGATACGGTTTGGTCCAGGTGGTGCCTAATAGAGTGTCATTTAGCCAAACTTCGGCTACGTTGGTTAGGTCTCCCAGGTCCAGAAAAATCCGTTGCTTTCGGGCTATGCTGGAATTTATGTCATACTGAAAGGTCTTCTGGTAGCTGGCAATGCCACTAAAATATTTGATACCATCGATGTCTGATTCCGTCCAGGAACTCAATTCGGGCAAGATATGATGATCTGGCGCACCCCAACCGGAAGGGAATTCCACTTCCCAGGCACCTTCCAACTCTTGTGTTTTGGGGTAGTTGATAAAGGATTGTTTAAACCCTTTAACGGTCAGATTAATCTTTCCCTGATCCCATATGAGGAGATGACTGTTGTCAACCGTGAACCGTGGCAGGGTTCCAGAGGAACCAATAGTTATGGACTGAGATTCTGACTCGACTTCCGTATCTGAAAACACAATGAAGGTTGAACCAAAAGGGGGGAGCGACAAACTTACGGAAAGGTAGTCATCCTCAGGATTTGAGATCAGAGCCGGGTTTATATTTCCGCTAACCGGATCCCAAATTTCAACCTGTTTATCTCGTTGCCGGAAAGTGCAGGTCCGGTTAATCCATTCTTTGGTTGTATTTCGAACGAAATAAAAATCCTGATTTCCATGGTGGTAATGGATGTAATCCAGTACAAAGAAGTCAGCATCGGTATAGGTTAAATCCGGAGGTAGACTTATCTGTTGAAGAAGGTCCACCGGTGATATTCCGCTCCAGACTTGTGCCTTATCAGGTTCTATAGTACCATCGTCACTTGCGGAAGCCCACAGAGCATCGACATCATCGGTATCAAATCTTAAATCAGGCAGGGTGGCCCTTTTGGCTACAGATTTAGGTTTTTCGCCGAGGATGAGCGCTCCATCGCCTGACAATTCGTTTAGTTTGGCAAATACCTGAGGATGCATTTCTTTTTCCGGTTCAAGGACTAACAGGTTGAACGTTTCACCTGTTGGAATCTTCAGCTTTCCATCAGTGACAGTAAGCTGGGTAAGGATTTCGGTATTAATTACTTCATAATCATAACCAGGCCCCACCATAAACCTGCCGTTTTTATGGCCGGCATAATTGGGTATAGCGTCGCCATAATAATAGAGTACATCGGCTACATAGTCACTTTCCTGGGCTATATATGAGATTCGGGCCAGGTAGTCGGCAAAAGGACGGACAAAGGGCCACCAGATACGACGGTCATTGAAATGTGTTCCCGCACCATAGTATATTCCGGGCAGACCATATCCCCCTGGATTGTGGCTACTTCCGTGCACTACCACCTTGTTCATGCCCTCGCAGAAAGCCCTGTCGCCCGATGGTTTCATCTCGTAAGGCCCTTCCTGCCAGTGCTGAAAGGTGGTAAAAGCTTCCTCTTCCACCACACCTCTCCCATAAATGTGTGAGGCAGATGAGACCTCTTTGACCACTCTCAGAATGTCAATTCCGTCGGCATTGAGCCGGTTGTGATTGATCCAAAATTCTCCACGGGGCAGGTCCATGACTCCCAGAGATTTTAGGGGTTCAACTGGTACATTGTGCAAGGGATAACCCGGTCCTCCAGATTCCGAATTGATGAGTAAGCCATGTTGGTGACAAATCTCTTTGGCAGTGCGGTAAAAGTTGTTGACCATTAACTCGGAGAGTGTTCTGCGAAAGTCCCGGCTGAAATTTGAATGTAATTCCTGGGAGTACCATTCGGGGTTAAAAAGAGCTGGTAGAAAAGGATAGATCGAATATCCGTTGATTTGATGGAATGCCTCAGGTAAGGTTGGCGTCCAGGTAAATCCGGTGGCTTCATAACTTGCCAGGTACAAACTCTTTAATGCAGAGGCTTCTACTCCACCGGGTAAAACCGAGTTTAATTTGTCAATAACATAATTAAAATGAGCGGAAGTGGCATCAGCATCAAAATGGTCAATGATGGGACCTCTGGAGTGAACACTGGGAAGCTTGAGCTGCTCACCGGAATTTGAACAGATAAAGCGAAATATCTGATAATCACCTTCATGATGCCAGTTCAACTTTTCTGATTCAGGATCAAAGAATGAAGTGAGATCAATAATCTGAGCCGTATCCAGTTGACCTGCTTTGATGATTTCTGAAGGAATGCCAAGTACCGCGATTTCTTCATAGTAGACCGGTTTTCCGGATCCATCCAGGGGAATGTTTCTAAATCCCTTCGGATTGTTTTGCTCCAAATCGGGAAACCCCAGAGATATGCCAGACTCCCCTGTCCAGGTAGTTTGCGAATAGTAGATGGATTTTGCAGCATGGATGGGTTGAATCCATGATCCCCCCGCATTCCAACTGCTGGACATACTGAGTCCGGCTGTCATACCCAGCTCTCCCGCTTCTTTCAGCGCGACCGAAATGGCCTGAAGTGACACCTCCCCCAGGAAAGGTGCTCCATCCAATACCACTGTATCATGTGTCGGAACCCCAATATCAAAGATGTCAAATCCGGAAAGCCCTGCTTCGTGCATGGCGTGCAGTTCTTCCTTGATTCGCACGGTATCTACATGGCCATTAAGCCACCACCAATAGGTTTTTGGATAAGCTGAAACCGGAGGATTTTCAAATGCTTCCTCCTTCAGGCCCTGGGATTGAGCTCGCAATCCATGTATAAGGCAAACAACCAGTAGCGTTAGAAGTAATTGTCGATGCATTAGA
>JAUILF010000188.1 GCA_030433135.1 Bacteroidia bacterium
CCGGATGTAGGGCATATTTTCCCTGGTAATCTGGATGTTTGGTCCCGATAGACCCAACATCTGGATTTGACGTGTACCAGTGACAGCATCTGTAAAGGCCACGTCAACACTGGGGTTTGTTTCAAAGCTCTCGCTGAGGTTGCAACAGGCGGCTTTGAGCAATTCCTTTTCGTTGATGCGCTCTACTTTCGCCGGATCAAGTAAGGAGTAAGAGGTAGATTTCTGCCGATGCACCACCTCCACATCATCCAGTGTATTACCACTGGCTAATGTGATTGAAATGGCTTCGGATCCATCCACCATTAATGTATCGGTCTGGTAACCAATATAACTGACGACCAGTTGATTTGAGTTTTCTGCCCGGGGCAATTCAAAATCGCCATTGTAGTCCGTTACCGTTCCAATTTCTGTATCCAGCCAGATCACATTGGCACCAATAAGAGGTTCACCGGTGTCGGCTGCTGTAATGGTACCACTGATTGCTGAGCCCTGAGCCCACAGTGGTACCCGAAGCATGCAGATGCACGCTCCGAGCAAAATCATTAGCCTTATCATATCAGTGCACTTTTACTCCGTCACGGTAAGCACAGCAATCCGGTAATTTGGCATAGGCTTCATCCTCGGCCAGTATTTCATCAGTGTCATGACCGGCCTTTGCAATGGCGGTCTTGATTTCATCTGCATTTACCTGTTTGGTCTTATAAATGACACGAATGGTCTGAGTATGCCTATCCCATTCAGCTGAACGAACGCCCTTAATTAATGCGGCATCTTCGATACGTTCTTCACACATATCACATACTCCGCGTACGGTAAAAGTAGAATCCTGAAATTTGCCTTTAGACTGGCCAAAGGCAGAGGTAGTAAAAAGTAGTCCTGTCAATACAAGACCCAAGCTTAAACAAATATTTTTCATTGCTATTAGTTGATTAGATGATAAAAAAGATTGGAAAAGGGGATTGAGTTGCATCCCATTCAAATCATCTGTCTCAACCGTAGTAGGTAAGGTTTTGATAGAGCAGCCACAAATCTGTCTGTGGAGGTGGTGACTTATTACTGTCATAGCTGACCTGTTCAGTCTCTACCTCAAGTACCTTTTCGTCCCAGTCCTGCATGCTAACATAGAGCATGGCACTGGTCTCATAGGCTGGTATACTTGATACAATCTGCCACTGATCTACCTGCAGAAGCAGTGTTTCGTCACCACAACAATCGGCTATTGCATCATTGTCACAGACCGAACTTGCGCAGCAACAGTTTTGCTCCGCATCGAAGAAAGTAACTTCGACCAGTTTCCCATCACAGAAATGCATATCTATGGTCAAGCCGGAGCTTACCATAAAATAAAATGCTGCTAATATGATGGTAACTAGTTGCTTCATCGCTATTGTCAACGTACCAAAGATACACTTATTGTCATGCTAACAACCTGATGTAACTCCGGGTTCAATCCATTTAACCTTTTTTTAAGCGATTTTCGTACCAAATAATGCCCAGGCCCTCACTTGCATCTCCGTAATTTTCTTCACAGATGAGAATGTCAAGGTCGCCATCATTGTCTACATCGTGTAGGATGACCTGGTCATATTTGGCCAGATGTGGCCCTGAAATAGATAGAAAGTCTTCAGGCCGGGGATTTGGAAGGTGCCTCCCGTCCAGCCAGGTTAACCCGTGTTTGTTTGAATTTTTTCCGGTATTCGTACTTATTACCAGATCCTTAATCCCGTCATCATTCATATCAGCTGAAGCGACAGATTTGGCCATTCCTGTACTTGATGGCAGTTGAATCACCTTTTCTGACCAGAGGTCTTTTACTCCTCCAGATTGTTTCAGGATCCGAATCGTATTTATTGTTCTCTCCGGGACAATCATCTCATCCACACCATCTCCATCCAGATCCTCCATGGCCATAAACATGACTTCCAGCTCCCCGGCTCCAATCATATGGCTGACCCACTCTTGCTGGTTAAGATCGGGATAGGGATTTTCCAGCCAGCGGCATCCTCGAAAAGGGCCTCTCCGGTCAGTGATAATAACATCCTGATCTCCGTCACCATCCATATCCTGCGCCATGATGGACATAATCCAACCCACCGGACTCATGGTGTACCATTTCCATCCATCGAGATCAGGGGACAAGCCAGGTGATTGAAACCAACCCAATTGTGCAGAAGCTCCTTTGCCAGCAGCTACAAGATCGATCCCTTCCTTATGGTCAACATCCAGGGCAATACCGTACATCCATTGCATTCGATCCGAAGCAGCCGGTAGCGGGCTCTGGGTCCAGCTTTCTGGATTTAGCACAGTATCCCCCCTAAATTCATGCACCTGAATAGATTTGGCATCTCCCTCAAGTAAACTGACGATTTCGAGTGATGTGTCGCCAACAGCATCAAAGAAAAGGGCGTCTTCCACAGAAGGAGTGCTACCCACTACTACAGATGGCCATGGCAATCTGACATGTGCTGATCCCGGGTTGAGGTATAGTTTAGTAATACCACTTTCCTCCCACCCGGTGACAATATCGGTTTTGCCGTCCTGATTAAAGTCAGCCATTTTGATACCATCAGCTCCTGTCAGAGTTCCATCAATCTGATGCCGAATCCATTGATGTGGTTGAGCTTCTGATTGCAGATCCCACACTTTAAAATTGCGGTACTTAAAATGGGTCCACTTCATTTGCCGCAGACCTATCCTCCCTTCACCCAGTACCGGTCCATGGGTTATACCATCATCTTTCCAATCTATAAGTTTGCGATCATTGGCATAAAGTATGATGTGAGCACCATCTTTGATCAATGTCATCGTATAGACCTCTGTTGACGATGCAGGTATAGGTGCAGCACCTTCCTGCACGAGATGGAATCCACTGTTCTTGCGCAAGTTGGCATGAGGTCTGTCGGGGTTGTGTGCCGCATTGGCGTAGTATGAGATGTGGTAACAATTGATATCACCCCTGGTGTACTGATTGAAAACACCATCACGGCGGGATAATCCCGGATCAAAAATACTTTCTCCATTTTGGCCTTTTGCACTAAAAAAGACAATACACAATCCGGCATCAGTTTCAAGGTTCTGGAGTTCCCACTGAGCTACGAAGCTTTCCGGAAATTCATCCGGACACCAAAAGACATGATGACCTGTTTCTTCCGGTGACTGCATGTCCATCCAACCTTCACTGAAGGATACCTTTCCGGGACCTTCCATTACCCATTCTGCAATATCCGGGGAGTCAGCCATGGAAGATTGATAAAGCAGTTCTCCCTTAATACCATGGGCAGGGTCTTGTGCCTGAACCATGATGGTAGAGAACAGACCTGATAGATATAATAATGAGCGAAATAGATTGAGAAACATATCAGGATACACGACCGTATTTTAATCTGTAAGCAGATGGGGGAATACCAACGATTTTTTTGAAAGTGGCACGGAATGATTTGGGATCATTATATCCGGAATCATACATGATCTCGGTGATGGAGTGATTGGTCTTTTCCAGTTCGGATTTGACCGCTTCCATTTTTACCCGTTGCAAATATTGATTGGGTGTATTGTGTGTAGCTTTCTTAAAGCGCCGGATAAGATTTCTTTTACTAAGTGAAAACCTTTGAGCCAGGTCATCCAGGGAGAAGCTTTGATCATAATGCTTCTCAATATAAGTCTGTACTTTTTTGATCACGGAGTCATCGTGATTTTTCTGTCCCTGAAAAATGATAAAAGGGCCTTGTGAGGATCTGTCGATTTCGATTTCAAACATTTTCGCAGCCCAGTTAGCTGCATCTTTACCATTAAATTTATGCACCAGATGCAAAAGGAGGTTGAGAAATGAATAGGCTCCACCACTGGAGTAGACCCCTGCATCTTCAGTAATGATTTGATCAGACCTCAACTCTACATTCGGAAACATCTTTTTGAACTGGTCTACCACAGACCAATGTGTCGAGCATTCCTTTCCATCAACAAGACCCGTTGCAGCCAGTAGAAAGGCACCTACACACAGACTAGCCACTTCGGAGCCCTTAGATTTGTTCATCTCAATGATCCAGGGGATGAAGGCCTCGTTGGCATGCAATTCCTTCTCAATATCACCAAAAATGGTGGTCACTATGATAAGATCGGTGTGGTCAATTTCATCGATCATTTTTGTGGGCCGAATTGAGAAGATGTCATCATACAATTTGGTTTCACGGGTAATACCTACGAGATCCAGGTTGTAAAAGGGCTCTTTGGCCTGTCCGGTTTGGATCAGGTAGTTATTTACACCGGAAAGCACTTTGTAAGGACCAACAATGCTACTGAGTATGGATTGTCCGGCTGGAACAAGGATAGATACGTGCATGATCTTTTTTCTACAATATAAGTGGAAATGGCAATTTATACCCCCATCATTGGCCATAATACACTTTACGAATACTCCAGTTCCCCACTAAATTTGGATAAGAATCATTTGATAATCAAAAAAACCAATGTGATGACAACAAAAGAAGTAGCTGACAAATTGATTAGCCTGTGCCGGGAAGGTAAATGGCAACAAGCGCATGAGGATTTGTATGCAGAGAACGCCGTAAGTATCGAACCTGAAGGTACTCCCTGGCCCAAAGCCGAAGGGATGGATGCCATTCGTAAGAAGGGTGAGCAGTGGCAGAATATGGTCGAGGAGTTTCATGGCAATGAAGTAAGTGAACCGGTCATTTCTAAAGACTATTTTGCTGTAAGAATGATGTCGGACACGACTATGAAAGGCATGGGCCGGATGCAACTGGATGAGATCAGCATCTACCAGGTAAAGGACGGAAAGATTGTAAAGGAGCAGTTTATATATACACCTCCACCGCAACCTTAGCGGGTGTTGGGTGTTGGGCAATGGGCGTTGGGTTTATAGTTGTTCAACATGGTTTGGCGGTTGTTTAACATGTTTCGGAAGTTGTTCGTTCTGGAATCGGATTCTCGCAGAGGCGCAGAGATCGCGGAGTTCTACCGTTCAATAGGAGCAACTCAACCTCTCAACCTCTAAACACCTAAACCGAACGTGGGCCTGCGGGGATAGCTGCTGGCTTCGGACTGAGTACTGAAAAAAGGCAAGCAAGCAACTCAACAACTCAACATCTCAACGCCTCAACCGAATCGAGCCTGCGGGCTGAAGCCTGATTATCTCGCAGAGGGCGCGGAGATCGCAGAGGTGTGATTTGAATAGTAGCAACTGCAACTCAACCTCTCAACCTCTCAACGCCTCAACCGAGTCGAGCCTGCGTGCTGGCTACTGGCTGCGGACTGAGGACTGCCTACTGCCAGCTGCCGACTGTGATCTGTCGACTGAAAATTTTGTAGGAGAGTAAACCCTGGAGCAAATGTGCCCGGGGTTTATTATGTGTGATAGGTATGATACTTTTCGATTAGCGAGTAGATCCTTTGTCTATCTGGAATTTGAAGTATCTTGGGTGCCTTTGTATTCAAAATCTCTCAAGTTTTTATCCTTAGACCGGAATTATTCATTGGGGTTTTGTCATGAGAGCTAAATATGCAATAAAGACGGGTGCTCCAAGGGCTTTTTGACTCATGACCGAATGATCTCGCAGAGTCGAGTACGACAGTGCTCGAAATGAGGGAACCGCGAAAGCGGGTGGGTAGGCCATGGTCACCATCATAGCCTGTCCCGCCAAAGGCGGGAGTGAGAATCAAAAAGTGCTTATGTGCCCGTATTTGCAGTAGATTTAGCTCGTAATAGAAAGCCTAATGCATAGTTCCGGTTAAATTGAATTGGAAACTAATATGAAATCAGAGTACTCATTAACTTTACAGTGCCGTAATTAGTGATGCACTGGACAGTCTGGGTTTTCGAAATCAGTCACCTTCGATCAATTTTCAATCTTATAGTGGTCATGAAAAATTAGTAGGACGATGCAAGACAACCTTGTGGGCGGATATGTTTCATGCAGACCCATCACCGTATGAATTGGAGTTACAGGCAGTGGATAACTGTCAACCTGGCGATGTACTTGTCGCAGCAGCCGGAGGTTCTGGCCGTTCGGGGATCTGGGGAGAATTACTTTCTACAGCTGCAAGGAATAGTGGTTGTTCAGGTGCCCTGGTACACGGCGCGATACGGGATGTTAGACAGATCCGGGAAATGCAATTTCCAGTCTTTGCAACATCAACCTGTGTTTATGACAGCATGAACAGACAAAGGGTAATTGACCTGGATGTACCGGTAGAAATGAAGGGAGTTGTATTTGAACCAGGTTCGCTGGTTTTTTGCGATCCCGATGGCGTAGTTGTTGTTCCCCTGGAAGTAGAAAGGGAGGCAATTGATCGCGCACTGGAGAAAGTGGAAGCTGAGAATGTCACCAGGAATGAGATACTGAAGGGCATGAAGGCCGGAGAAGCCTATAGAAAATATGGTGTACTGTAAAAGGGTGGTGAGGTGATTTTGGCTTTGAACAGGTGGGGAAACCTTTGTTTTTCGTATCATGTAACATGTCCCGGTCACTAAAATTCAGGTTGATGTCTTGCTTTCTCGCAGGTCTTTTTATTCATTGTTTTATTTCATTGCACTCTCAGCCCCTGCAACCCAGCGCTGCATATCCCCAGTACTGGGAGTACCAGGGAGAAACGATATTGCTGTTAGGTGGTTCTGATGAAGATAACCTGTTCCAAATGCCCGGTGTCAGGGAGCATCTGGATACTTTGGCAATGTCCGGAGGAAACTATGTTCGATGTACTATGTCGAGCCGTGATGAAGGTAATGTCTGGCCTTTTTACTTTGACTCTACAAAAGGTCAATATGACCTAAATCGTTGGAGCGATGTATACTGGCAACGATTTAGTGATTTTCTTCAATGGACAAATGAAAGGGATATTGTCGTGCAGGTGGAAGTCTGGGCCACATTTGATTTCTACCGGGCTAATTGGGATGTAAATCCGTTTAATCCTGCTAACAACACCAATTACAGTTTTCAGCGATCAGAATTGCCCGATACAGTAGCCACCCATCCGATATTTACTGACAATAATTTTTTCACATCGATTCCATCTCACCGAAATAATACGCCGGTGTTGAATTTCCAACAGAAGTTTGTAGACAAATTGCTCTCCTACAGCCTGCAATACGATCATGTCCTGTACTGCATGGACAATGAGACCTCGGTGACGGCCTCCTGGGGTGCTTTTTGGGCTGATTATATTAAGAAAAGAGCCAGGGAGGAAGGAAAAGAAGTGTACTGCACGGAAATGTGGGACCCGTGGGATTTAAACCACATCATGCACCGGGAGAGTTTTGACCACCCGGAGATCTACGGTTTTGTCGAGATCTCCCAGAATAACCACCATACTGGTCAAACCCACTGGGCCAATGGATTGGCTCAAATTGAGAGACTAAAGAAACTGGGCAACCTCCGTCCTGTAACCAATGTGAAGATCTATGGAGCTGATGGCGGGCGTCATGGTGGAGGCGATAAGGATGCCATGGAAAAGTTTTGCCGGGCCATTTTGTTCGGATCATCTTCTGCCCGCTTTCATCGTCCTACCAGTGGTATTGGGTTAAATGCAAAAGCCAGAAATACCATCAAGTCACTACGGATGGCCACGGATAAAGTGGATTTCTTTGAATTAGCTCCTTTGGATTTGCTGGAGGAAAGAGATGAAAATGAAGCCTATCTGAGGGGTGAATCCGGGTATCAACACCTGATCTATTTTACCAATGGTGGGGAGGTATCTTTGCCTGAATCCGGTTCGTGGCACATCGAGTGGTTGGATATTGAAACGGCTTCCTGGCTGGACATGAAGACTGTGGAGGCTGATGCTGGTCTTAAGTTGACATGTCCGGGGCAGGGTATGTGGTTGGTGGTGATTACGAAATCATGACGACAGGTTCTTTTACATGAATCAACAAACAATAGGTTTTTGTAAAAATACAAATGGCCTGACATAGGGTTTTTGTAGAATTTGTGAACGAATGTTCCAAGCAGTCGCTCATGAAGGATAATAGGAAGGATGGTGGAGGATCTGACTCTGCTTTTGCATTGAATAGTAGTCTGGTCAGCTGGTTCACCCTGGTTTTGATTCTGTCAGGTTGTACCAATGTGTTTTCATCCACGGTGATTTCGGAAGCATCGATTCAGGTGCTGTCTGATCATATCGATATCGGGGTGGCTATTGACGTTCTGCAAACGGAGGTTTTTGCCAGAACCGGCAACCTTTGGGAGGAAAGTGATGGTCAGGAAAGCGATTACCTGGTGCTTTTTTGTCACACCAGTGATGTTGCTGATTTTACCGAAACTCATCTACTTGATTTTTCCTCAAAAGGAGAAGTTTCGGCTGAGAGCTTTGAGCTGGAATGGTCAGAGTCCGCGAAACGGGTGATAATAGTCTATAGTGATTTCAGAGGAGCTCTTTACGGAGTGGGCAAGTTGCTTCGCTCAGCTCGGTGGGGTGACAGCAACATGGATATGGGGCCCGACAATCATATCGTGAGTAATCCCAGGTACTCTATCCGGGGTCATCAGCTGGGTTACCGTCCCAAAACCAATTCGTATGATGCCTGGGCGGTCGATCAGTTTGATCAATACATGCGTGATCTGGCCATTTTTGGAGCTAATAGCATCGAAATCATGCCACCCCGTACCGACGATGATTTTACCAGCAGACATATGCAGATTCCTGCCATTGACATGATTGCCGAACAATCTCGTATATGTGATAAATATGATCTCGATGTATGGATGTGGTATCCCAATATGGGCTCTGATTACAGCCATCCTGACTCCATCGCGTTTGAACTAAAGGAACGACATGAGGTGTTTTCTACGGTGACCAGATTGGATCACCTTTTTGTACCGGGAGGAGATCCTGGTGATGTTGAACCCGATGTTTTATTTGCCTGGCTGGAAAAAGTATCCACTGTTCTTAAACAGTATCATCCCGAGGCAAAGATTTGGGTTTCACCCCAGGTATTTCGACCCACGGGTGAATGGCTGGATTCCTTTTTCGACCATATAAATCGGAGGTATGACTGGCTGGGAGGTGTTGTCTTTGGACCCTGGGTGAAAGTACCTTTGCCAGAGATCCGGGAGTTGGTTGATGAGGATATTCCCATCCGAAGATATCCTGACATAACGCATAGTTTGAGTTCTCAATACCCGGTTCCGGAATGGGACCTGGTCTGGGCTTCTACCCTGGGTAGGGAATGTATCAATCCCCGGCCTGTGGATCAAAAGATGATCCACAATGCTCTGGACCAATTTGCTTCCGGTAGTATTTCCTATTCGGAAGGGACCAATGACGATGTGAATAAATTTATCTGGAGCGCCCTGGACTGGGATCCGGAAACGACGGTCGCAGAAATCCTTCGGGAGTATGCCCGGTATTTTATGCCCACCGCCGATACAGAAGCAGTAGTACAAGGGATGCTTGGCCTGGAGAATAATTTACGTGGACCAATTTTATCCAATACGTTTGTGCCGCAGACCTTGAGAATATGGCAGCAGTTGGAAGAAAATGCAGGTGCTGACCTCAGAGCTAATTACCGATTCCAGATGGGTTTGATCCGGGCTTATTTCGATGCCTATATTCAGGAGCGTGCGATGCATGAACATCTTCAGGAGAGAAAGGCACGACTGGTGCTTACGCAAACCAAAGAACTTGGGCGAACTGCCATACTGCGGGCAGATTCTCTGCTCGACTTGCCTTTCAAAAATGCTGTCGCATTGCAATGGCAGCAAAGATGTTTTGATCTTGCTGATGATTTGTATGAAAGTGTAGGTGCCCAATTGACTGTGGAAAAACACGGAGCCATGGCAGGCCGGGGTAATTTTATTGATAACATAGATAATCCCCTGAATGATATTGCCTGGCTTCGGTTACATATGGATCAATTGGACAAGGTAGAAGATTGGGATTTGGCAGATCAAGTGTCAGCTTTCCTGAACCGCACGGATCCGGGGCCGGGAGGTATTTACGATAATTTTGGCCAGTATCAGTTACATGGTGAGCTTCAGCTTGATGACGATCTAACCCAGGATCCGGGAAATCTGGCCACTCCCAGAGTCAGTTTTGGCGTGGGCCTGGTGGGTGAGGAATGGGTACACGAGATCACGGCTACCGGCTTTCAGGGACAGGCTACACCATTGGCCTGGATGCATCAGATTACCACCCTTTATGATCAACCCCTGGTTATTTCTTACACAGGACTAAGTCCACATGAAAAATACAAATTGAGGGTATCATATACCGGTAGATTTCGTTCTGCCATGAAGCTGACCTGTGATGGCCAGGTAATTCATGAGTTGATGGAAACCGGGGAAATTCCCACTTACGATTTTGATCTTCCTTATGAAGTGACGAAAGATGGCAAATGCCGGTTTGAATGGACCTGTGGCGAAGCACAACGTGGCTCCCAAGTGTCCGAACTCTGGATCATGAAAGTAACGGATGATGAGTAAAAGAAACCTCTCCTTACTGGAGAAACTGCAAAATGGAAAATTGATCTGTGGCACCTGCATTACCAATCCCAACCCGGTGTGGCCGTCCATTGTCAAAGCGTGTGATCTGGATTTTGTTTTTATCGATACCGAACATATCCCTTTGGATAGATCGGTGGTGGCGTCCATGTGTCAAAGTTACAGTCTGGCGGGAATTGATCCCATCGTCAGGATCTCCAAACCGGACAAATATCGGGCCTCTCAGACCCTTGATGACGGTGCTGCTGCTGTTGTTGTACCCTACGTTGAAAACTACCAGGAGGTCCTAGATTTGATTGGTGCGGTAAAATACCGACCCCTGAAGGGTGTACAATTGGAGAAAGTATTGTCGGAAAATAAATTAAATGACAAACTTGAAAAATACCTTGATGCCTATAACAAGGACCGGTTGTGCATTGTAAATATTGAGAGTACTCCGGCTGTGGAAAAGTTGGATCAACTTCTGGACTATAAACATGTAGATGCCGTTTTCATCGGCCCCCATGATCTGTCGGTAAATATGGGCATTCCCGAAGAGTATGATCATCCTTTATTTATTGAAACAGTCCAATCTATCATCCGAAAAGCCAGGGAAAAGACTTACGGGGTAGCCATTCACTTTTCAGAGGACCCTGGAAGGCAGTTGTATTGGATCGATAAAGGAGTGAACATAGTGGTGCACAGTTCCGACCTGGCCATGTTTCACCAGCGGCTCAAAGCAGACATGAAGGTGCTAAGAGGGACTGGAAACATGGATATCGAAAATGACACGCCAATTATTCAAAAGATTTGATTACAGTTTCGAAATGCACGATTAAAATGAATCTGAAGCTTCTTTTTTCTGTCCTTTTACTAATCACCATGTTAATTCCCTGGGGAAACCAGAGTGAAAAACATAACCCGGCGGGCTATGCATACCCCCATCATATCAACATCTCCTGGGCAAGTGATCCCACAACCAGTCAATCGGTAAACTGGCGAACGGATGAATGGGAGAGGGAGAGCGACAGTGATTGACATCATGTTTCGTCGAGTGCTGCTGGGATTGACCTTCATTTGTGTCTCGGGAGTGTCGTGGGCCGACGAGGTGCGCCCGAACGTTGTGCTCATTCTCGTGGATGACCTGGGCTGGGCTGATCTGGGGTGTTACGGGGCGGATTTGCATGAGACGCCGCAGATCGACAGGCTCGCAGAGCAGGGGGTGCGGTTCACCGATGCCTACGCAGCTGCATCCATCTGCTCGCCGACGCGGGCTTCGATCATGTCGGGCAAGTGGCCCGCACGGTTGAACTTCACTATCTGGCACGAGAACGCCAAG
>JAUILF010000568.1 GCA_030433135.1 Bacteroidia bacterium
ATATCTATTCTATTGGCTTTAGATGTATAGATGGTGTTAGGAAACTAATGAATTGAGTGTTTCATATACAAGGTGTGTTGGTAGTCCGACTACATTGAAGTATGAGCCTTCAATTTTAGTGATACCTATTTGTCCAATCCACTCTTGAATACCATACGAACCTGCTTTATCATACGGTTGGTACTGGTCGACATAGTGCGCAATCTCTTCATCGGAAAGGGTCGAAAACACAACCTCGGTTTCAGCAACGTCGCATTTCTCGAATTCTTCAGAGAGCAGACAAACTCCGGTCAATACATGATGTGAACTACCTGACAACTTGCGCAACATGGCAAATGCCTCATCACGGTTCCCGGGCTTCTCTAAAATATCCTTGCCCTGGACAACGATGCTGTCACCGGCAAGTATGATCTCACCTTCCTTTCTATACACCATTGTGGCATGAGCCTTCTTCTGCGCCAGGTACGAAGGCACATCTTGATATGACATGGAGGATGGATAATCCTCTGCCACGGCCACCTTCTTTACCCGGGTCTTCAATCCCATTCTCTCCAGAAGTTCAAGTCTTCTGGGTGATTCACTGGCTAGCAAGATCGTATGCGGTAAAAAATTATTCTCAGACATGCCAGAATATGACAAATAATAGCCCCAGAACCAAATACATTTTTAGCCATCGGTTAAGTCGCCTGTAGTCATTGACATTCCGGGCCACCGCTACATGATACATTTGATGTATGGTGACGAGTATCAGTCCTGTACCGTAGGTGATGCCATAACGTCCCAGGTTTTCCGGAAGTAGGAGCAGTATAGTCACAATCAAGACCAGAACGGTAGAAAAGACCAGCAGCAGCAGCAGTTTGACTTGATTATCTGGCCATAAGATTGCAATGCTTTTCCATCCCATCACCTGGTCCCCTTTGCGATCCTCCATGTCCTTGATCACCTCGCGAATAAAATTAGCCAGGAAAGCGAATAAGGCAAAGATCCCGAAAAGAGTCAAACAATGGAAAACAAGCAATGGGTCCAGTCTCAGCCACAGCAACAAATCCGCCCGGGCCGCCACCGGTATAATCAGAATGGACAAACTACACATCAGAGCCACAACCAGGTTTCCCAGTAAAGGAAAAGACCTTAGCCATTTGGAATATGCATACAACGAAAGGATACAAAAGAGGACCACAATCAAACACCAGGGGTTTGACAACCCGATACTAAGCCAGATAGCCAACGTTACAGACATTACTACCGAACCGATATAGAGTGACCAGCCTATTGTGGGATCCATTCGACTACCAATAATCACTTTATCTGGTCTGTTAAGAAGGTCTGCCTCAACATCCTGCAGATCATTGTAAATATTTCCACCGGCAAGGACCAGAATTGTGCACAATGACAATACGACCATTGTCTTGATGTCCAGGGTCAATTCCAGCCCGTAAAAAAACGCCGTTTTGTAAAGAAATTGGTAGTAGAGCAACCCCTGGGTCAGGCCAATAATGATGGCATTGGTAAATCTTATCAATCGCAGGATAGTCATATCCACCCATCATTGCGAGCCATTGCTTCTGGTTCTATGTTGAGGTACCTTTAACGAAGGATATCCGGGCCAGTCACCTTTTAACTTAAGTACTTTCTCAATTACATCCCTTGCGCAGCCATCTCCACCATTATACGGAGAAACATAATGCACGAGATCAATTATTTCGTCCACGGAATTTCGTGGGCAACAGGCCAGGCCTACCTTTTTCATCACTCCGTAATCCGGCAAATCATCCCCCATGTACAATATCCCGGATTCATCGAGAGTAAATTCATCTACCAGGGACTGATATACTTCTAATTTGTTGGTTACTCCAAGATGTACCTGCTCAATACCAAGTTGGTTAAATCGTTCGGTGGCTTGTGGAGTGGTACCTCCACTAATGATCATGACCCTGTATCCTTTAGCTGTCGCTACTCTGATCGCATATCCATCCCTGACATTCATACTGCGCAACAAGGTTCCATCATGATGAAGAAAGATCTTACCGTCTGTCAATACACCATCTATATCAAATATGAAAGTATGAACGTTGCGAAACTTTTCGAGGTAATTCACTGAAAGTGCTTTAAAGACCAGCCTTGTCAGCCAGTCATGATAAAACCTCTAAGGTACAACGC
>JAUILF010000189.1 GCA_030433135.1 Bacteroidia bacterium
AATGTAAGAGGACCCGGTTATTTTACCACTCTTGCAGATGCCGGACAAGGTGAAGACGGATTTATCTCTTATGATACGGATGGTGATGGTGTGGAAGACACTCGTGGCCTTATAAATACTACCGTGAACTATGGACCTGAATTTGATGGAGAACCTGTTATGGCCTGGGACGGTGTAGTGCGTCCCTATGAAGCATCTAATAATAGTTATGCAGATCTTTTTCAGGACGCACAGAGCTCAAGTATTAACCTGGCTGTATCGCACGGAGGTGAAAATTCGTCGGTACGTTTTTCATTTACTCGACAGGACAATCAGATGATTTCCTTCGGATCGAAGAATGAAAGGAATATTGCCAATCTAAGCTCGACTTTTAAGATTAACGACAAGTTGACTACAACGGTTATCGTGAAGTATATCAACCAGTATACCAAAGACCGCCCTTATAAAGTGGATCGGATGATCAACAATTTTAGTGGTATGATGGATCGGTTTGAACATGCTGACTGGTATTTTGACAATTACGAGACCAGTCTCGGATATTATTTCCGTACTGGTACACAGCCCAGTTTGACTCCAGATGAGAACATTATCTACAATGGATTTAAGAGCGCTATTGCCGATTTCGTCTGGAGGGTAAATGAACACCACTCCAATGAGTTTAGCAACCGTTTGCTGGCTAATATTACTCAAAACTGGGAAATCCTACCAGGGTTGAATCTAAGGGGTCGTATTGCTACAGATTATACTTCAGAGAGAAGGGAAGACTGGAACTCTACCCGCCAACCAAGTGCACTTTATGCCAATCCGGGTGGTGGATTTTCCATGCGAAATACTGTTAACAGTCTCTTTTACGGGGATGTCCTATTGTCATACAACTTCGATATTACGCAAGACCTGAGTGCAACTGTCCTCGGAGGTTATACGGCTCAACAGGATCAATATAGCTTTGTGTCACGGGGAACCAGCGGAGGTCTGAGTCCGGAAAACTTTTTTGATGTTGCGGCATCGATTAATATACCAAATGCTGGTTCTCAGAGACAGACATTGGTCAAGGATGCTTTTATCGGTACATTAAACCTGGACTATCAATCCAAAATTTTCCTCGAAGGAACCATTCGAAGAGACCGCACTTCTACGATCGCCCCTGACAATAATTCCTTTGTGTATCCTTCCGTGAATGCAAGTTTTATACTCAATGAGATTTTTGAATTACCCACTTTCGTGAGTTTTGCCAAGTTGCGTGCATCCTATGGTATCGTGGGTAATTATCCACAGATTTACCGTGCCAATATTTCCTATAATCAAAATACTTTGGGCGTGCAGTCCGAAGGAGGTCAACCGATTCTCTACACTAATATTGATGGAGCTTTTGGAAATGACCTGATCAGACCTGAACAAAAACACGAATTCGAGATCGGACTGAATGTAAACCTTTTTACCAGGTTAGATCTGGATTTCACCTACTACAACGGCAAGATCGTCGATCAGATCCTGCCAGTAGATATACCCCGTTCATCAGGAGCCCGAACGGTGTTGACCAACATTGGAACACTGAGGAACAAGGGTATTGAGATTGCCCTGAGAGGTGATATTTTAAGAGGGCCGGATTTTGGTTGGAATGCTACCCTGAATTTTGCCCGCAATGTAAACAGTGTTGAAAAATTAGCTAATGATGCCACCGAACTGCTTCACCAGGATTTTGATGGTAATGCAGCTCAGATCAGATCGATCGTTGGTCAACCCATGGGAGATATTTACGCTCACCCGGTTGCTACCAATGAGAATGGTGAAAAAATTGTTGCCCCCAATGGCCTGTACCAGTTAGATGGTGAAAACTGGGAGAAATACGGGAACGCAATGCCTGATTTTGAAGGAGGACTGATAAACAGTGTTTTCTACAAAGGTATTACCCTGGATGTAGTAGCTGACTTTAGTTTCGGAGGAGCCATCATGCCAACCGGAATCTATTGGTTGACCAGCCGTGGTTTGACTGAGGAAAGTCTCAACTACATGAATGCTGAAAGGGGAGGACTTCGGTATTATGTCGATGAAAATGGCCAGGGAATACAAACTTCCGCTGATGCCGGTCCCAACGGTGAGCAGGTGTTTAACGATGGTATCTTGTTGGAAGGTGTATTGCAAAATGGAGAACCTAACACAAATGTGGTTTCACAGGCTCTCTATTACAACGGTACCTATAACTGGGGAGGACCTCAATATGGCAATTCCCGCTACGAGTTGTATATCAACGAAAACAACTGGATCAAGGTCCGGGAAATTGCACTGGGTTATAACCTGCCGGCACACTGGATTGATAATATTGGAATGGAAAACGCTCGTATTTCTGTGTTCGGAAGGAATCTTTTCTTCCTGTATCGCAGCATCAAGGACCTGGATCCTGAGCAGACGACATCCGGATCACGCTGGTATCAGAATATCAACAATGCCGGAAACAATCCTTCTTTCCGATCCTTTGGAGTACAATTGAGTGCCGGATTTTAATTATCAATGCTAAAATTGAATAAAATGAAATATACATATTTAAGTATCCTGGGTCTTTGCCTTCTGCTTGTTACTGCCTGCCAAAAAGAAGACTTTGTTGAGGCATACCCGGATCCATCTAAAATAGCGGAGACCTCTATTGAAAGACAATACACGGGAGTCTTTAATGCCGGCATTGACTACGTTGTGCCGAGCTACCGCAATTACTTTGTAACGCTCAGACTTACGCTCAACCCCTGGACTCAATCCATCGGCTGGATTAATACACCAAACCAGTATGTTCCTGGTTCCTCTGGGGTCGAAGATGTCTGGTTTAATTATTACGATATTCTGGCTCAGTATCGCGAGTTTCAGAAAGTGTGGGATGAAACTGCTCCGGAGGATCAGGCTGACAGGGAGATATTCAATCTTACCGCTGCCGTTTACATGTACAATGAAACCATGCGCATGGTCGATTTGCATGGAGACATTCCCTTCTTCGAGGCCGGATTGCTGAGTACCAACGGGGGTGATTATACGGAGTCTTACGCACCTTTTGACGACGCACAGGAAATCTACACCTTTATGCTGGATGATCTAAAGCGCATTGCTGATGCGTTGAACGGTATTGAGTTAAATGCCGGTTTTCAGGCATCCTTTGCCGCGCAGGATCTTGTAAACAATGGGGATGTAGATTTGTGGAAGCGATATACAAATTCACTGAGACTGAGGATGCTCACCCGGGTTTCTGCCAGTTCCGAATTTAGTGGCAGAGCTTCCACTGAAATCGCCGAAATTGTTTCTAATCCTGAAACTTATCCGGTGGTGGAAAACAACAGTCAGAATATCATGATTGACGTGTATGATGTCAATACACCGATCAATTCGAATGGTTTCCAGAACGGTATCAACTCTGATGGTTGGGATGGTGATGATGCACCACAAAAGATGATTGAGCTGCTGAAAGAATCCGGTGATCCACGCCTCAGGGTGCTTTTCGAACCCGGTACAGAAGCTGGTGGCGAATACGTTGGGCTGGATCCATTGATGAATGGAACAGATCAACAGGCTCTGGTCAACGCCGGAGAAATAGCATACTACAATCGGACTACTACCAGTCAAAATCAGTTCTTCCCTGGTGTTTTGATCAATGCTGCTGAAGTTAGCTTTCTCAAAGCTGAATACTATCTTAACAACGGAGATGACGGAGCAGCCAAAACCGCTTATGAAGAGGGAATCCAGCAATCAATCGATTTTTACTTCTATGTGAATTCAATCAGTAATGATCAGATTGCGGGAATGCCGGATACAACTACCACTGCGGAAATTGACGCTCTGTTGTCATCTGCTCCGGTGAGCTGGGATAATGCAGGTTCGACTGAAGAAAAGATCAGTTTGATTGCCCATCAAAAATGGGTGCACTTCAATATCATCCAGCCCTATCAGAACTGGGCGGAAATGAGGAGACTGGATACCCCCGAACTAGAATTTTGGGTTGACAATTCCAGTGTACAAACCGTGCCTCCAAACCGGTGGAATATCCCGGGCAACGAGGTGACGTTTAACAATGCAAATTACCAGGCAGTACAGGGCGAAGATCAGCTCGATAGAAAGCTGTTTTGGGATATGAATTAAGTTTTCGATGAATTTCTACGTTGTAGGGGTACCGGCATATTTGCAGGTACCCCTTTTTTGACCGGGAAAATGTATTAGAATTACTATTACGAACCAAATATGCTGCAAATACGGGCACATAAGCACTTTTTGATTCTCACCATGATGGTCACCATGTTCCCGAGTCAAAAAGTCCTTGGAGTACCCGTCTTTATTGCCTATTTGGCTCTCATAACGAAATCCCAATACATATTCCCGGTTTAATGTGCTCTATGGTTTTCTACCTTTAATGTGATGCGATTTTCCCTAACATCCTACTTGTATTGCAGCCTTTTCTCCATCTCGGTGATTGGCAGCATCTTTTTCTCTTGTGGTGAGCCATCCCGGGGATCAGAAAGAGGGGATAGTCAGGCAATCTCTGGTGCTGATGCCAGGTTATCTGACGGATCTAAATTGGCAGAAATTCACTGTTCAACTTGTCATTTATTTCCGGAACCCGGTCAGTTGGATCGTCGCACCTGGACGGAATCAGTGCTGCCAAATATGGGAGCCAGGCTGGGCATCAAAACCGGGATTGATCCGTTTACCACAGTGGCAGATGAGGACCTGGAATTGGTAGAGCGTTTGCGTATTTATCCTGACAGCGCGGTTCTTTCTCAAGAAGAGTGGCAGAAAATCGTAGCATATTATGCCGCCGAAGCACCAGAAGCCTTGTCAGACTTCCAGGCCAACACGCCTGTTTCCCCCGATCCTGCCCCATTTGATGTGCAGCTAATGGAAATCGGTGAAAGCAACATGCCCAAAGTCTCCCTGCTGGAATATGATGATCAACATAATATACTTTATATAGGTGATCATCTGAATCTATATGCACTAAATACCGATGGGCAGGTAGTTTCAAACTGGTCTTTGCAGTCACCGGCGGTAGATGTCTTCTTTGGCCGGCAATCAGTCTATCTTTTATCCATTGGCCGATTTGATCCATCCGATCAGAAGGAGGGAGTCCTGTTTCCTTTACTGTCTGAAAGCGAAGAAGTCCTGCAAAATCATGTGATCACAGATCTTCAGCGACCAGTACATTTTTCTGTAGGAGATCTGGATGCTGATGCACAACCAGATGTCGTCATCTCCGAGTTTGGAAATCATACCGGTAAATTGAGCTGGTATAGTGGTTTTGACAGGGAGGAGGGGAAGGCGATTCACACTATGCCCGGTACACGAAAGACCTTTATCCGCGATATGAATGGGGATGGTCGAATGGATGTTGTGGCTCTGTTGGCACAGGCCCGGGAGTCAGTGATGATTTTTTATCAGAGGGAAGATGGCTCTTTCAGGGAGGAACCAGTCCTTGAGTTTCCCGCTGTTTACGGTGTGAGTTATATTGATTTGGTAGATTTTGATGGTGATGGACGGGAGGACATTTTGGTGACCAACGGGGATAACTGGGACTATTCACGGATACCTAAGCCCTATCATGGTCTCAGGATTTTTCTCAATAAAGGTGATCATGTGTTTCAAGAGGACTTTTTCTTTCCTATGAATGGTTGTAGCCAGGCGATGGTGTATGATTTTGATCGTGATGCAGACCTGGATATAGTGGCTATATCATTTTATAACTCCGGGGTGGATCATGCAGGGAGGCATTTTGTATACCTGCAAAACGAGGGAGAGGGATCATTTTCGGCATCTTATCTCGATGCTACAAGCTGTGGAAGGTGGCTCACCATGGATTTGGGGGATTTTAACGGAGATGGCTATATGGACGTATTTTTGGGGTCCTATTTCCATACCATCAATGAATTGAGTCAACAGATGTACCAGCAAGTTGAGGCCTTTCCACAGGTGTTGGTACTCACATTTGATGCTCTACCCTTGTAGGACCGTGGTTGCACGCTCTACCACGTATTTTGGACCGAATTTTGAATCAGTTGTTTCCGGTACCCGGTCATGATACTACAATAGTCTGTATTATGAACTCACTTGGAATGTACTTTCTCTTCTTTCTGATGACTTGTGGTGATGTTGAATTAACTGAAGCAGAACAAGAGTGGATATACCTGGCCGGCATCATGCGTGAGCAGACCAGTCATATCGATGACCCCGCTTACAAACTCAAATCGATGACTGACTGGTTGCATGAGAACGTAAAACATGTGCGGGGAGGAAAATATCCCCGGACGTTCAATCGCAAAAGCCTGGCAACCGTAATCCAGAGTGGCGTGGGAAATTGTGGTTATCAATCCTATAACATTTGTGGTTTTGCACAGATGCTGGGTTACAATAACCATCGTATCCTGCATCATCGAAAGCAAAAGGGAGCTCCCGCCGATCATACCTTTGCCGAAATTGAGGTCAATGGCCAATGGATTGTTTTTGATCCGGACAAATTTCAATATTTCGAGGATGAGTCCGGTGAACTATTGAGTGTCGAACAAATAGCGACAGATACCAGCAGCTGGATCGGAATCAGCGAACGAAACCAGGGGTATATTGAGACCCGATCCTCCAAACCTTGTCCAAGAACACGTTTTGATTATTATGATTTCGAAAGATCAGGAATGCCGTATGTGCTGTTGCTTTGCAAAAGCGCCATCTTGGAAGAACAAATGATACTGGAGGGGCATATTTCTTCAAAGTAATAAAACGCCCCATTTATTGAGACTAACTGCTACGATAGTCTGACTATCTTCAGTTATGACTACCCAGTCACTTATTTTTGTATATTTGTGACTGCTTAGTCATATTATGCCAAGTAATACCTTTTTGAAACTCGGGGAAGAGAAGCGAAAGCGGATCGAGGAAGCATTTCTCAGAGAATTTGCTGTTAACTCTTACGACGAGGCTTCACTCAGTGATGTGGTAAAAAAATTGGGTATTGCCAAGGGTAGTATTTATCAGTACTTCGAGGATAAGCTGGACCTCTTTATGTATCTGGTCCACACCTGCAACCAGGTAAAACTTCGTTATGTCGGTTCCGTTGCAGCAAAAGGTTTTCCCGACTTCTGGGCATATTTCCGCAAGCTGTTCGAGCTGGGGTATCAGTTCGATGCCGAGAATCCCTTGCAGAGTCACTTTTTGCACAATTTGGTACGAAACGTCAACTCCCCTTCAGTAAGAGATCTATATGACGAGCTGATGTTGCAGTCGGTTCGGGGATTTGGCAAAATGGTGGCTATGGAGATTGAGCTGGGGCGATTCAGGGATGACCTACCTGTGTCCACCATGGGTTTCATGCTTTTCAGGATTGGCACCAGCATCCAGGAGCAGCTTGAGGTGGAAAAAGAGATCAATCCCGGGAAAAGTATAGAGGACAATGTGCCGGTGTATCAGGGAAAGAGAGAAGTCTTAATGCAAACCGTTGATAACTATATTAAGCTGGTGCGACCGGCATTTGATAAATAATGACTGATGATAGAGGTTAAGAATCTTCAATATACCTATCCGGGGTCCAGGAAGCCCGCCTTGCAGGGATTAGACTTTTCGGTTGAAAGAGGAGAGGTCTTCGGGTTCTTAGGCCCCTCCGGAGCTGGTAAGAGTACAGCCCAGAAGATACTGTACAAGGTGCTGAAGGATTTCCAGGGGTCTGTATTGGTTGAGGGTAAGGACCTTCAGCTATGGGGTCAGAGTTACTTTACCAGAATCGGTGTGGGATTTGAGCTGCCTAACCATTATTTAAAACTGACGGGGAGGGAGAATATGCAACTCTTCGCCTCTTTTTACTCCGGAGTCACATTAAAAAATATTGAAGAACTGTTTGCCATGGTTCAACTGGAAGATGCCATCGATAAGACTGTGGAGACCTACTCGAAGGGAATGAAGATGCGATTGAATTTTATCAGAGCTGTGCAACACGATCCGGAGATATTGTTTTTTGATGAACCAACGGCGGGTCTTGATCCGGTGAATGCCAATAACATCAGGACATTGATTCAAGACCTGCAAAAATCCGGCAAAACCATTTTTATCACAACCCATAGTATGCATACGGCGGATGAATTGTGTGACCGGGTTTCATTTATTGTCAACGGCAAATTGGCAGCCACGGATACGCCTGAAAAATTAAAGTCTCAATACGGCAAGGATGCTGTACATGTACTTCTTCAGAACGGATCGGAACGAGATTTTAAACTTGAAGACCTGGGTGCGAATGAGCAGTTTATTTCTTTTTTAAAGGAAGGTGAGGTCAAAAAGATCCATACCCTGGAAGCCTCCCTCGAAGAAGTTTTTATCCGGGTGACTGGTGAAACTCTCAGAGCATGAAACGATTTTGGACTCAAATCGGATGGCAATTTAAATTGCTCCAAAAAAACAGCATTATTAGTGTCAGCCTGGCCGTTACTCTGATTTACGGATTGATCCTGTTTTTCCTGCGCAGTGTTGAACACCTGGATAAGGTACTGGTGGCCCTGGTGCTCAACGATCCTTCTGTCATTGGATACTTTTTTATTGCCCTGGCCATTTACACCGAGATTAAACATCAGATTCTGCCGGCATTATTTGTCACTCCGGTAGAGCTACATCAATTCCTCATCGCCAGGATTCTATCCATCTCTCTTTTAGGGTTAGTGTGTTCCCTCGGTCTGGCTATTTCTGTTCGCGGTTTTGATCTCAATATACCTGCCTTTGTACTGGGGGCATCAGGAATCTGTCTATTATCAGCATTACTGGGTTTGATCATGCTCACATTTGCTCCTGAATTCCTGAAATTTACCATGTTGTCAGTGCCTGTATTTTTGATATTTATCAATCTTCCCTTGTTGCAATATCTCGGAGTTTTGGAGCTGGGTATCTTCCGGTATTTATTTCCCATACAGGGTAGTTTGGAATTGATTGAATACAGTATCAGTGGAGGAAAGATCAATTTTTGGTACACATCGGTTTCAATGCTCGTCGGGGTTCTTCTGTTTTATGGTCTGGCTTATCGATTATTTGATAAAAAAATAGTGCATGAAGCTTAAGCATCTCAATGGGATAGTCAATCTGGCATTGACCGATTTTAAATTGATTTTTCGCGATCCATCCTTGCGGTCCTTTTTGTTACTCCCAATAATCCTTTTTGTGTTTGTATTGTGGCTGCTTCCCATGTGGGTGGATCAATATGATTTTCTGGTCCCTTACCTGCCCGTTTTTCTGATTGTGGCAGTGGTTGAAAACACACAGATGTTTTGCTTTATCAGCAGCATGGTTTTAATCGATGAAAAAGAAACACAAGTAACGAAAGTCTATGGGGTGTTGCCCCTTACTGCTCCACAGTACATACTCTCGCGTCTACTGATACCCTTCCTTTTTACCGTGCTTCTCAACGTCGTACTGATTGCTTTGCAGCCTTTTTACCCGATCAGCTGGTGGGAAAACCTGCTCATCGCAGTATTGGCCGGAATGGTGGTTCCTGTTTATGTGCTGGCTATGAATTCATACGTTTCAAACCGAATGCAGGGAATGATATATGTTAAGGCTTTCAATATGCTTGTCTTACTGCCCATTGCTGCATTTTTTGTTCCACAGGGATGGAAGGGTGTATTTGCAATCCTTCCTACCCATTGGTTGTTTCAAAGCATTGATGCGGTAGTTGATGGATCTGATCCTGCTCTGATTTTCTCTATTGGATTCAGCTTTATGATTTTCCTTACCGCATATTTTGCGCGACTGTTCATGTCTCGACACTTTGTATAGCGGAAATTCATTGCGAGTGACGATTAAATCGTCTATATTTAGATGATAAATTCGACTTCATGCCCTGGAAAGTGATACAGAAGAGTTATGGCAAAGACCCACGGAGGGATGCCAGGTTTCACATACAATATGCTTCGACCCAGGTACATATTGATATTACCTGCAGTTATCTCAATGAAGGGTACAAGTGGTTTCTCAAGTGCGATCGATTAGGGATTGATCATATCGTATTGGGGGAGGTCCCTCAGATGAATGATCAATTGGCTCGTCAGGCGGCTGTAAAGTATCTGGAGAAGGTGCTGGAAAACATCAAAATGGATCTGGACTATGCAGGTAGGCCCGGTAAAAATGCTACACCGGGAAGTTGACGGAGTTCCTGGTACAGCCTGAATTATTGGGATGCAGTCAATTATTGACACGGGATCTGTCGAGAGACCCTGCAACAGCAATGGCAGCAGCAATCAATATGAGATTCTTGATGATATACTGTCCTTCCAGTGACAGTGCCCAAGGTGACGACTGAAAGGTAACATCCGGACAGACAATCAGGGGTAGAAAAGTGCCGGGGATTTGCATGAACAACAATATCAGTGCGTAACGGAGGGTTTTTTGTGACAGCATGAGTAACCCAATGGCTACTTCCCAGCACCCCAAAAAAGGTACAAACCAGTCGGCAGAAAACCAGAATACGGTTCGTTCTACCAGGTCTGCAGCGGGACTGACACCTAATGGTTTCAAGATGCCAAACCAAAAGAAGACAATGGCTACAGAATATTGGAGAGACTTGATAGCCACCATATGCATGGAGTGGGTGATATTACCCATGAGTTTATCAATAAAAGCTATCACTGAAGTCATGTAATTTAAGCTGAGTGTTTTGGTACGTTCTAACATTTTGCGACTATTTGATCATTATGGATCCAAATTTGAAGGCTTTTATCATACTCCATTCTCCACATTGTTCTCATGTTTAGGAGTATTGTTTCATACGCCCTTTTAAGGGTAGTTATGGGCCCTGAAATTTGAATTATTTCTCGATCTTGGAATCATTAGAGGCTTCAGCAGCCATCAGGAACCATTTCTTTTTAGATGACAAAAACAATTGGGATGCAAGTACTCAAGAGACTTTTTTTACCGTCGATGATATATTTGACCATATGGGGATGTCAACCCCGTCTTGCCGATTTCTTTCCTTCGGGAGGATCCTGGGTTGATCTTAGTCACAGTTATGATCAGCAAACACCATACTGGCCAACCAGTGATGGGTTTAAGCTGGATACGGTTTTTGAAGGTATGACTCCCGGTGGTTATTATTATTCAGCTTACTCATTTGAAAGTGCAGAGCATGGGGGTACCCATATTGACGCACCGGTTCATTTCAGTAGGGGAAAACAAACGGTAGATCAAATCCCGTTGTCCCGATTGACAGGACAGGCCATTATCATTGATGTGACTGATTCGGTATCTGGTTATATAGATTATCAGGTGAGGCAGGAAGATTTTGAAAGGTGGGAAGCCCATCACGGATTAATACCTGACGGATCTATTGTTTTGCTCAGGACGGGTTTTGCCGGATTCTGGCCGGATAAGCGGAGTTATATGGGGACCGATGTGCTGGGTGAAAAGGCACTTCCTTTATTACACTTTCCGGGTTTGCACCCCGATGCGGCACGATGGTTGGTTGATCACCGGGATATCAAGGCCATAGGACTTGATACGCCAAGTATAGATTATGGCAGATCGGGTGATTTTCTCAGCCATCGAATTCTCTTCGAAGCCAATA
>JAUILF010000569.1 GCA_030433135.1 Bacteroidia bacterium
CCTAAAAGCAACAAAGCTCACAAAGTATTGATAATCAATGATTACCATCTTGGCGACTTTGTGTCTTCGTGGCCATTTTTCAAAAATGTCCAGTAGTATATTCTTTTTACTAAGATTAACTCAACACAAAAGTCAAACGAATAAGCCCCATCAGTAGGCCCAGAGGGCCAGGCCCTTTGGGCCGGCCTGTTTGTAGTCCAACAAGGCATACATTAAGCCAAACCCCAGCAGGGTGCCCTGTAATCCGTTTTTTTTAAAGGCTGCTCTCCACTTTACTAGCGTTCTGATCATTTTATAGGAAAGCCCTGTAGCCCAGAATTGCTGATAGAAAAATGTAAAACTGGATTTCTATATAAAACCATAGGAAGGAAATTCGTCTTCAAATCTTTGAATTCCTGTACTAAGGATAGTGTAAGAAACCAAAGATTTTAGGATTGGCACATATTCCATGCTTTAGGCAAATTTGTAAAGTATGAAATATTACAGAATATGAAAGTTCTGCCTATTTTTCTCTTGCTCTTCCTTTCTATCCAAATCTGCCATGGACAAAATTTAATAATAAACCCTGACGCAGAAGAAGACCCTTTAGGTACAGGGTGGACTTCTGTTGCAACTGGAACGAGTTGTGGTACTGGTTCAGATTCAAATTGGCGTATTGTAGGAGGAACCACCTCTTATCCTTCGTCACAGAATGGTACATATATGTTTTTTTCAGGGTGTGGGAGTATCAGTGGAGAAATTTATCAGGACATTGATGTATCTGCCTACTCAGCAACTATTGATGCAGGGACCGAGGTTTTTACATTTACGGGATATACACATTCATTCAATCAGTCTCCAGCAGATGGTGCGAGAATTATCGTCGAGTATTCCAATGTCCCATCTACTGTCCTTGGATCATTTGACACGGGTTTTACAACCCATACTTCTGGTTGGACCATAAACTCAGATTCAAGAGCAGCTCCTGTTAACACCCGTAATATCCGTATAAGATTATTATCAGAAGCAAATAATGGCAGTTCGGTTGATGGCTATCTGGATAATCTCTCTTTGACTCCTACCACTGTTTTCCCTATTGAGTTGCCATCCTTTAGTGCGGAAATAACTCACCCACGATTGGTAAAATTAAGCTGGAAAACCACACAAGAGCATAACAATGATTTTTTTACTGTTGAAAGGACAATTAATGAAACAGAGTGGGAAACTGTTGAAATCGTTGATGGTGCGGGGAATTCTACTGCTGAAATACAGTATGGAACCGTAGACAAAGATCCTTACCAGGGCGTATCTCATTACCGTTTAAAACAAACTGATTTTGATGGATATTTTTCTCATTCAGATATAGTTAAAGTCAATATGAATGATTTGTACGACGATGAAGCTTATATTTTTCCAAATCCAGCAAGTGAAACGGTAACTGTAGTTGCCAATCAGGAGGAGTTGTCAGAAATCAAAATATTCAACATCCAGGGTGTTGAAGTGAATGATTACGTTACAAGACCCGATCCGAATCGCTCAAATATCATTATAGACATAACAAACCTCAACCCAGGCCTTTATCTTCTTCAGACCATGAAGAACAACCTCAAATTCTACAAGCAATAATTGTAACATGCCATTGACATCCTAAAGGTTAAGGGATGAATAGGTACGATTCCTCAATAAATATCCAAGACATTGTAGCGCAATGCAATCAGACTTCTGGTTTGTAGAAATAGCCTTATTTTTTCCAATTCCCTCGGCTATCATATATTCCTAATCATACCACTAGACATTTTTTGGGAAACAGCCACGGGTGTACCCTAAAGCCAGCGACCATTTAGGATTTATCACTGACCATCAGGACTTTGTGTACTTTGTTTCTTTTAGGGTAGCAATTCTCATTTTAGAAGGGAATACATCTTTGTGAATCACTGATAGGACTTGATGTCCATCTATCTCCCACAGACGAATGTCATTTCGGAATTTTTTCGAGTATTCCGAGGAAAAATATCCGAAATCTCCTACCCCTGCTAAGTGCTGTTGTGTAGCAGTAGTCCCCGTATAATTTCCCAAAGCCCTGCAATAGCGAAGCGGGAAATTTACGGGGTGACATTCGTCTGATAATGATGCTCAACGCTTTTCTTGAACCTCCATTCTTTCTGGGCGGTC